>JAFYNA010000014.1 GCA_017549925.1 Clostridia bacterium
AAGCCTATCTTCTATTCCCTGGGCAATTTTATCTTCGACACCGATTACCAGCGGGTGCATCCCTACACCGACGGCGGCGTGGTGCTGAAGCTGGAGTTCACGGAGGACGCGTTGACCTTCTCCGCCGCAGGCACGAAGATCAACAGACAGACGGAGACCATTGACCTCGCCCCCCTGCCGGATATCTTCACTGAGGTGGATGCCAAGGAATACGCTCTGCTGTCTCCCCTTTCCGCCAAGGCGTTCCTCCACGCGGACATGAAGAAGATGCAGTTCTTGGAGCCCGCACGGTTTGTAAACGCGAATCAAGCCGTTTGGGACGGCTATTTCTTCAGCACCGAGCCCGACGGGTACTTTGAGGGTGCCCACATGGATCTCAGCCTGATCGTCCCCTTAGCCGCCAAGGCGGAGGAGGGGCAGTGGCAGAAGAGCAAGCTGGAACAAGTGAAGCGGTATATTTTGAAGCAGATGGATACGTAAAAAGAAAGCCTCGTTGCCTGTGAAGGCGACGAGACTTTTTTGCTTTGAATAGGAACCTCATCCCCCGTCTGCGGAAGTGAATGAAGTTCTTTTCTCCTTAGTCGGTTCCGTCCGCAGTCGGGCCCCCTTCCCCAGAGGGGAAGGTGAAGCTTGCTTCGCAAGCGGGAACTAGATTCCCATATGTTCTCGCCGCAGCCTCGGCTACGCAGGATTGAAAACCTTTTGCGCTCCCCGGAGGGGGAGCTAATCTTCTCCAGAGGGGAAGGGGGACCGCTACGAGACGGAAACACCTTGTCCGTTCGCCCTGCAAATTCTCGGAGCGGTGGATGAGGTTCAGTTTCCTCGTCGGCGGTTAAACTGCATTCCCTGCGGGCACTTACCCTTCCCTATACTGCTCCAACAACCTTACCACCGCCCGGAAACGGGGTTGCTCCCTTATGAAATCGTACCCCTGCCAACTCATGCCGGAAAGACGGCAGTCGCAGGCGTTGCCCTTGTAATTCTTGGTGTTGTCGCTTATCTTGTTTGTAAGCCGATTCACCGCAGGGGCAGTATAGGCCATATCCCCCGCCTTTGCCGCCATCACAGCGTAACGGGCGGCTTCCTCCAATGCGTGAAGGGTATTCTCTCCGTCCTTCTGTTTGCCGTAAATGAGAGCGATGACGGCGTAGCTTTGGGACACGTTGTGGGCGTAGAAGCCCAGATTGCCGTCGGAAAATACCGTCTCCCAAAGCCGGATCCCCGTCTGAAGGCGGGCGATCCGTTCCTCGTCGGTGGCATCCGTTTTGCGGTTCATGCGGTGTAGGGCAAGATCTGCCAGCAGGATCAGCCCTGCGAAATATTCCTGGGTGGCGGCCAGCCCCTCCTCCCCCGTCAGCACGGAAGAACGCAAATCGTCACGGGTGGTATACATACTCCCACCCATATCGGCGTAGCGCAGGGCGTTTTCCATGTCTCCCAAGCCTTCGTAGGTATCGCAAAGGGAAAAAACCGCATCCTCCCGCAGGGAATTGTCCGTGGAGGTCTCTAAAATCCTTTCCCCCAAGGAGATGATCCGCTGTGCTTTCTCCTTAGGGCAGGGATATTGAGCCTCCCGATTGATGGCTTCCATCAGCTCCTTCATCACGCGGCAGTCCGCAGGGAACTCCTTGTACGCCTTCTCCCACAGGGCGAGGTTCTTTTCGTTTTCCCCTTGGTTGCGGTACCGCAGGCTTTCCGCAAGATAGGCAGCAATGGTTTCCTCCACCCGCGCCTTGTCTACGTCCATAAGGGCATCCACCGTCACCCCGAAATACAAGGCGATGGCAGGGAGGAGGGTGATGTCCGGGAAGCCTTCTCCTCGTTCCCACTTCCCTACGGATTGAACGGAAATGCCCAAATGTGCCGCCAGCTCCTCACGGGTGACGTTTTTCTCCTTGCGCAGGGTGCGCAAAGTATCCTTCATGTTGATCTCCATGGTGAGATCCTCCGTCTTCAAAAAAAGTAATCAGCGCCGATCCTGTCTCGATCATACCACAACCCACTCCCTTTTGCAAGAACCGCTCGGTATAGGTTCGGTTGTTTTTTGAAACCGCAAGTTGCAGAACGAAGAACCGAGGCAAAGCAAACCAAATTCCACGCACAGAGTATGGCGTAAAATCGATTCATCCTGCAACGCATTTCGGGTCGCCGAAGGACGTCGACCCCTACGTTCCCGAGCCAACGAAGGAATGAACCACGGCTCTTTATCCCGCAATACCAACGGCGAAAATCCACTTTATGCCTTTCTTATTGCGTGAACGCATGGCAAGAGGTTAGATCATGTTTCTTGCGTATTCGTAGGGGTTGACGTCCACGGCAACCCGGAACCGAAGACGGCGGTTTTCGCTAAAGCAAGGATATTCTTCGCTTTTGCAATCGACCCTTCTCCGAAAGCTGCCGTTTTCGGCACTGAAAGTTCTTTGGGGATTCTTAAGCGCTCCTCTCCCCCGCAAAAAATCGCCCCCGAAGGATTTCTTCGGGGGCGTATTTCGTGACATTCCGACGAGAGCGAAGCGATTATGATCCGCTCTTGATTCTGTCCCACAGCTTCTCGTAGTAAGCAATGACCGCGGGATCAAGGTTGGTGTAATAGGTGGCTTTGACATCCGTCTCGGGGTAGAGGAACTCGTTGCCCATGAGGGAATACTCCTCGTTGGTGGTCACCGCGGTGTTGGGGCAGGTATAGCAGATGTACTCTGCGTTCTGCAACGCCACGTAGGGCTCCATGAGGAAGTCCAAGTACAGCAGTGCCGCCTCGTAGTTCTGGGCATCCTTGGTGATGCAGGCCGCATCCATAAAGATGTTGGTGCCCTCGGTGGGCAGGTAGAAGGACAAGTGATCGCCGATACCACCCGCTTCCTCCATGTTGTCCACCATGGTCATATAGTCGCCTGCGTAGTAGGCCGCGATGGCGGCATTCTCGCCCTCCATCTTGGCAAAGATCTGGTCCATGACCCAGGTCTGAAGCAGAGGAACCTGCTTCATCAGGTAGTCCGCCGCCTTGTCCCAATCTGCGGGATCGGTGGTGTTGATGTCAATACCCTGGGCAAACATAGCGGTGGCAAAAGCGTCGCGGGCGTTGTCCATGTTCAGGATCTGCCCTTTGTACTTCTCGTTCCACATAAGAGACCAAGTGCCGTCCAGATCGGCGGGATCCACCATGGTGTTGTTGTAGATCACGCCCAAATAGCCGCCGGCGTAGGGAATGGAGTAGGCTCCGGTGGGATCGTATTCCGGGCAGAGGTATCGGGAATCAATATAGTGATAGTTCTGCAACTTGGAGAAATCGATGGTCTGCAGATATCCCTCCTGCAGCAGACGGGAAACCATGTAGTCGGAGGGGATCAAAACGTCGTAGGTAACGCCGCCGCCCGCCAGCTTGGAGTACATCGCCTCGTTGCTGTCGAAGGTGTCGTAGACCACCTTGATGCCGGTAACCGCCTCAAAAGCAAGGTTTACGTCCAAGGAGCCGTCCTCGCCGTCGGAGATGTATTCACCCCAGTTGTAAACGTACAGCGTGGTACCTGCAAGGTCGGTGGTATACTCTCGCTCTAACTTGCCCTCCAGACGATCGCGGATGTCCTGCAGAGTGTTCTGCTTGCCGCCGCCTGCAAAGAAGACCACGGAGACCACCATCACCACTGCCACCAAAAGGGCAACCGTCTTCACCAGCTTACTGCTGCCCGCCTGCTTCTTCTCAGAGCGGATCTGCATCAGATTTACCGTGAGCATCAGCACCAAAATGGCCAAGAAGATCAAGGTGTACAGGGCGTAGTAGGTGGGACGGATGGGCTTCTTCACCGCGGTGTACAGGTTGGTCGCCAGGATGGAGAAATGCCCGTTGGTGTAATAGGAAATGATGAAATCGTCCAAGGAAAGGGTAAAGGCCATGATAAAGCCGGAGAGGATACCGGGGACGATGCCGGGGAAGGTTACCTTACGGAAGGCCTTGAAGGGGGTACAGCCCAGGTCCAACGCCGCCTCGTACTGACTGCGGTCGGATTGGTACAGCTTGGGCAATACGTTCAGGATCACGTAAGGCAGATTGAAGGTGATGTGGGCCATCAGCAAAGTCCAGAAGCCAAGAATGTCGCTTCTGCCCAGCCACATGGCAACGAAGGTAAACAACAGCATCAGGGAAACACCCGTGATGATGTCGGGGTTGGTCAAGGGAATGTTGGTGACGGTGTTCACCGCGTTCTTCAACGCCTTGGACTTCATACGGTAGATACCGTAGGCCGCGATCACACCCAGCACGGTGGCGATGGAGGCCGCGGTCACGGAGATCATCAGGGTGTTGCCCAAAACCTCCATGAGGCTGAAATCCGAGAACAGGTTCTCATACCAGCGCAGGGAAAAGCCGGTGAAAATGGTGGTACTGTCGGAGGAGTTGAAGGAAAACAGCACCATCACCGCCAAAGGAGCGTACAGCACCGCGTAGACCAGACCAACGAAGATTTTGCCGAGGGTTTTCATACCAGCATGCTCCCCCCTTCGTTATCGTCGGAGAAGCGGTTCAGCACGAACATACTCACCAAGATCACCACCATCAGCAAAAGGGAGATGGCGGCGGCCACGGAGAGATCGTTCTGCACGCGGATCTGACGCTCGATCAAGTCGCCGATCATGGAGTTTTCCGTACCGCCCATCTTGCTGGAAATGTAGAAGGTGGAAACGGAGGGAATGAACACCATGATGATGCCGGAGATCACCCCGGGCATGGAGAGAGGCAGAACCACTCTGCGCAATCTCTGCATGGGACTGCACCCCAGATCCTCCGCCGCCTCCATCAGGGAATTGTCCATACGGGACATCACGTTGAAGATGGGCAGGATCATGTAGGGCAGATAGTTATACACCATGCCGAAGATCACGGCACCGGTATTGTTCAGCAAGGGCAGTCGTCCGAAGCCCAAAAACGCCATGAACTGGTTGATGAGACCGTTGTTGTCCATCAGCGTGGTGAGACAGTAGGTCTTGATCAAAAGGTTGATCCACATGGGCAGGGTGACGAACATATTGGTAAGCTTTTTGGAGGTGGGTCCGAACTTGCACACTACGTACACAAAGGGATAGGCCACCACCAGACAGATCACCGTGGCAATGATGGAATACCAGAAGGAACGGAAGATCACGTCGGTGTAATTTCCCAGCTCCTTCAGATTGTTGAGGGTAAAATTCCCGTCGCTGTCGATCAGTGCGTAATACAGCACCAAGAACAGCGGGATGATGATGAACAGCCCCGCCCAAACCATGTAGGGGGCGTTCAAAAGCACCGTTCCGGGAGACCGACGGACGGTCTTGGCGGGTGCGTTCATGCTTCTTCCTCTTCTGCGGGCGCATCCATCTCGTCGGAGAAGGTGCTGTAATCGCCGTACAGACCGGAATACTCGGATTTGTGCATAACGTGGATGGAATCGGGGTCCAGTGCGATACCGATGACCTGACCCTCCTCGTAAGCGTCGGTGGTCTGCACCATCCACTTAAAGCCCTTGACCTCTACGATCAGCTCGTAGTAGTCGCCCTTAAAGATGGCTTGGGTGATCTTACCGGTGATCATGCCGTCCCCAACGGGAACCACGTCAACGTCCTCGGGACGGATGACTACGTCCACGGGCTCGTTGTGGGCAAAGCCCTCGTCCACGCAGGTGAAGGTATGCCCTGCGAAGGTAACGGTGTCGTCACGGTTCATAATACCGTCGATGATGTTGGACTCGCCGATGAAATCCGCCACGAAGGCGTTTTTCGGCTCGTTGTAAATATCCACGGGAGAGCCGATCTGCTGGATCTTACCGTCGTTCATGACCACGATCACGTCGGACATGGAGAGAGCCTCCTCCTGGTCATGGGTAACGAAGATAAAGGTGATCCCCGTCTCCCGCTGGATACGGCGCAGCTCCACCTGCATATCCTTGCGGAGCTTGGCATCCAATGCGGAAAGAGGCTCATCCAGCAAAAGCACGGAGGGACGGTTGATAAGAGCGCGGGCGATGGCAACACGCTGCTGCTGACCGCCGGAAAGGTTGGTGACCTTGCGCTTCTCGTAGCCCTCTAAGTTCACAAGCTTTAACATCTCCTTGACCTTCTCGGTCACTTCCTCCTTGGGCGCGTTCTTTACACGGAGGCCGAAGGCCACGTTCTCGAACACGTTGAGGTGGGGGAACAGCGCATAGCGCTGGAAGATGGTATTCACGTTACGACGGTAGGGCGGAACGTCGTTGATCCGCTGTCCGTCAAAAAAAACATCCCCCTCGTCCGGCTGCAAAAACCCTGCGATGATACGAAGCGTGGTGGTTTTGCCGCATCCGGAACGGCCAAGGAAGGTGACAAAAGCACCGTCTTGAATGGAAAGATTCAGACGGTCCAAAATCACTTCCCCGTCAAAGGAAACGGTGATGTCTTTCAGTTCGATAATGTTTTCATTTTTCATTTTGCATCCACCCTTTGCGGCACCTGACCGCGTATAGCTTTGTTTTTCACAAAACTCTGCGCAGACCCTCCACAGACTAACCATAGCGCCCCGCAAAGAGTTTTTACAAATCAGAGCAGTACGCCCCTATTGCAGCTACGGTTGCTCAAACGGAGACTGCTTTTTTACTTGCAATCGCCGTAACGGTTCCTGCTCGGAACTGCCTGTCGAGCACATTTATTTTATTTTTGAGGCAGGATGCATACCTGCCTCCCAAAGAGGGCGTCACCCCGCTTTGGACTGTGCGCCCGCGGTACGCAAAAACGCGCCCTGCGAACGTGGTAGCACAGATGCAAAAAAACTGATTTTATTATAAACTTTTTTTACATAAAGTCAATAGGTTTGTACAATATTTTTCGACCTTCCTCCCCCGTATTCGACCCCCGGGTTTTCGGGGGATATTTACGACTCTCCCCGCATACACTGTACCGTCAAGGTAAAAAAACAAAAGCCACTCAAAAAAGAAAGGTACGTATTGCATGATGAAACGAGCCATCCTCCCCTCTCTGCTGTGTGCATTGCTTCTCTGCACCGCCTCCGTCAGCGCGGAGCCGACGGAGATCCCCGACAACGCTTTGGTGACCTACGGCTATCTTCAAAAGGAGCTGGAATCCTTGCGGCAGGAGCTTTTGGCGGCCCTGGAAGCACAAAAAGAACCGCCAACGGAGCCGCAAGCCCCTGCCCCCTCCCGACCGCTCCCCTTGCCCGTCAAAAAACCCCTCTCGGGAGAGCCGGACCCTCTGCGGGAGGACTGTCGGTAAGATGAAGATCCGCAAGCTTTTTCTTATCTTTCTGTTGCTTTCCCTGCTTCCCCTCCCCGGAGAAGGGGTCTCGGCAAGCACGGCAGAGGATACTGCGGTGCGGGTGGGGTTGTTTCTGCCCGAGGCGGGCACGGGAGTCTCCTCCTTGGTGCTTTCCTCCCCGCAAGGCTTTTTATTTCCTTTTACGGGGGAGACAAGCCTGACCCTTTCCCCCGGGCAGGACGGCAGTCTCGCCGTCAAAGCCAAAAACGGCAAGCTCCTTTTGCGCCACGACGGGGACAAGCCCCTTTCCCTGCAGGGGAAGGACGGCTGTATCACCCTCCCTCTGGGTGGAAAGGAATGCCAAATCCCCGGAGTGTTGTCCGTCTCCGTCCATGAAGGCAAGCTGAGGGTGATCTGCACCCTGGATCTGGAGACTTACACCAAATGCGTCATGGGATGCGAGATCGGTACCTCCGCCTCCGTGGAGGTGCGCCGTGCCTTCTCCCTGCTGGTACGCACCGTAGCCCTCCACGGCAGAAAGCATCAAGCCGAGGGGGCGGACGTTTGCGCCACCACCTGCTGTCAGGTATTCTTGGGAAATGACAAGCGGGACAA
>JAFYNA010000134.1 GCA_017549925.1 Clostridia bacterium
AGAGCTGAACCAATACGCCGTAGCCAACACCGTCGACCCCAATCCCTTGCTCACCGTTTCCCTTTGGGAACAGCATACCGAGGCCTTATACACCGCCGCGGAGGAAAGCTACAGTGCGTTTTTAACCGCCGCCAAGCTTCTGCTGGAGACACCCTTCCCCCGCATGACCTTTACCAAAAAGACCGATCCTGCAGCCAAGGAGTACATCGCCGCGGAGCGTTCCCGCATCAAGAAGGAGACGGAGCGCATTCTCTCCGTTTTCGCTGTGTACAAAGAAGAGGAGCTTGCCCGCCAATATCAAACCATGGGGGAGATCCTTGCGGCCGTACTGCTGTTCTTGACCCGCTTTGAAGAGCTTTACGACGCCGCCAAGCGGGAGAAGGGGATCCTTGACTTTTCCGACGCGGAGCATTTCCTTCTGGAGCTGTTGGAGCAGGATGGCCTGCCCACCCCCCTCTGCCGAGAAATGCAAAGCCGCATCAAAGAAATATACATCGACGAATATCAAGACGTTTCCCCCCTGCAGGACAGACTGTTCACCCTGCTTTCAAACGGCAAGAACCGCTTTATGGTGGGAGACGTAAAGCAATCCATCTACCGCTTCCGCAACGCCTACCCGGACATTTTCTTGGGCTATAAGGACGCCTTTGGGGACACCCACGAGGCAAAGGAGGCGGGCACCCGTATCTTCCTGCGGGAGAACTTCCGCAGCGGGGAAGGGGTCATTGATTTTACCAACCTGCTCTTCGCCCGTATCACCGCAGACACCCCCTACCAAAAGGAATACAAGGGGGAGGAGCTGATCTTTAGGAAAGCCACCACCGCGCCCAAACAGCCCGTTACCGTGGCGGTTTCTCTCAGCGAGGAGCGTGCCAAGGGCAAGGCGATAGAGCGGGAGGCGGCGTATATCGCCGAGGAGATCTTACGCTTGGTGGAGACGGGTACCCGAGAGACCGCGGAGGGCCCTGCTCCCATGCGCTATCGGGACATTGCCATTCTCTTCCGCACCTTGAAGGATAAGACTGCCCCCTACGAAAAGGCCTTGCAGGAGCGAGGCATTCCCTACACCGTCACCACCCCTCAGAAGTTCTTTGAGCGGGCGGAGATCCGCTTGATGGTGGCACTTCTCAAGGCGTTGGACGATCCCACCGACGATATTTCTCTTTTTGCCTCCCTGCGCAGTCCCGTTTTGGGCTTTACCGATGGGGAGCTGTACCGCATCCGCCTCCACGCCGCTGTGGGCACCCTCTATTCCGCCTTGCAGAAGTACGGCGAGGAAGAGGACGACCTGGGGGAGAAATGCAAAAAAGCCCTTGCCTTCTTAGCCCGCGGGCGGGATACGGCAGAGGGCAAGGCCTGCCACAGCTTTTTGTGGGAGCTTTATACCGAAAGCGGACTTTTGCACCTTTGCACCCGCAGTGAAAAGAACGGCCTTCTCATGCTGTACGAATATGCAAGACAGTTCGAGGGCTCGGGGTACAAGGGGCTTTCCGGCTTCATCTCCTACCTGCGCTCCGCAGAGGAAAAAGGGGTGGAGCTTCCCTCCTTTGGGGAAGGGGGGGACAAGGATTGCGTCACCATCACCACCATCCACCGCTCCAAGGGTCTGGAATACCCTGCGGTGTTCTTAAGCGGCGGGGGACAGCTTTTGTTCCCGCCCATTCCCAAGCCTTATATTCTGCTGAGAGAGAAGGGCTTGTTCTTCAAGCTGAGAGATTACGACCGCCTCACCGTTACCGATCCTCTGCCCAACCTTTACGCAGGGCTGCTGGAGCGGGATGCGGAGCTTGGAGAGGAGCTTCGCAAGCTGTACGTGGCCTGCACCCGCGCCAAGGAGAAGCTGTACATCACCGGCGCGGTGAATACCTCCTCCTACGAGAAGGAGGGCTTCCACCGTCTGTCTCCCACCTGCATCATGGATCTGGTGCTTTACGCCGTGAACCAAGGCAGTCATCCCAGCTTTGAGCTGATCGAGATCTCCCCGGAGGAAAGCGCCTTCCACACCGCGGCAGAGCAAACCGCCGTAGGGGAAGAGGAACGGTATTTGACCGAGGAGGCTGTGGAGGCCATCCGTTTCCGCTACCCCCATTCCCAAAGGGAGCTTCCCGCCAAGGTCTCCGTCTCCTACTTAAAGGAAACTTTGACCGGCACGGAGCGGGATTATACCGTAAGCCGTCTGACCCGCCCGCCCAAATTCTTACAGCAGGAGCAGGTGGCGGATTTCGCACGGCAGGGCACGGCAAACCATACCTTCTTGCAGTTCTGTGATTTCGCCTTGGTGGAGACTCTTGGCATCGAAAAAGAGAAGGAACGGCTGTTGCGTACCCGCATGATGGATGGGGAGATGCTCTCCCTTCTGGATGTACAGGGCTTGCGCCGCTTCTTTGCAAGCGACCTCTACCGCCGTATGCGTGACGGGAAGGAGCTCCGCAGAGAGATGCGCTTTTCCGTGCAGATGGAGGCGAACGAATTGCAGGAGGGTGCCGAGGGTACCGTGTTGCTCCAGGGCGTCATCGACTGCTTCTTTACAGAAGAAAACGGCGACCTTGTGATCGTGGATTACAAGACCGACCGTGTGTATTCCGAAAAAGAGCTTTTAGACCGCCATGGCAAACAGCTCGCACTCTACGCCTCTGCGGTGGAGAAGATCACGGGGAGAGCGGTGGCAAAAACCTGCATCTGGTCCTTTGCCATGGGGAAAGAGATCGTTTTTGACAGAAAAGTGAAAAACCCCATTGACAAATGAACAAATTGTGTGTATACTGTGAACAGCAAAGCATTTTGCACAACTTTATTACATAAGGAGCTTTTGTTATGAAAAAGATTGTTTCCCTGTTGCTGGTTCTGTCCATGTGCGTTCTGTCTCTCGCTTCCTGCGG
>JAFYNA010000015.1 GCA_017549925.1 Clostridia bacterium
CCGCCGTCGGTGGTGTAGTACACGTGTCTTGCCAGATCGGTATCAAAATTGCACAGGAAGGCGATCACGCCGAAGTCCTCCGTGAGGAAGGTGCTGTAATTGACGGGGTCGTGGGAGGTGCCGCCGGTGGGGAAGCCGTTTTTGTCCACTTCCTCCCATGTCAAGCCGCCGTCGTTGGTCTTCAGCACCTGCGCAAGGTATTCCGCGCCGCCTCCGTCGTCCTCAATGCCGTACACCATCAAATAGCCGATCTTCTCGGTGACGGGGTGGTAGGTATAGTAGGCCTCATGCACTGCGGGCACGTCAATTGTGAACTCGGTGGGTTCTGCCTTTCCTTTTTCGAAGCGGTAACCACCGGGATAGTAATAGTAGTTCTCTTCGGACTCGACACGGTAGAAGGCCAATGCGGTGTCACCCGTGACTTTCAGTCTGACAGGCTTTTCCACGATAAAGTATTGATCCCAATCGTACACATGGTACAAGGACCAGCCTACGAAGTTCATTGCCCGATAGTCTTCATAGAGGGAGGCAGTGCCGTCAAACAGGGTGGAAAGATCCTCGGGCAACGCCAAGCCTGTGACTTGGTCGGTGATGTCCACCAGCTTTTCCCCGCCGCTTGCGGTATTTTCCATGATGGCGTAATACCGACCGTCGATGCAGAAGCCCCAAGTATCGGTGACGGAGTAGGAGGCAGAGCCTTCGATGCTTTCGGGTTCATAGCCGTCCAACCACATATCATCGATCCGACCGGTATTGGTGTATTCATACAACCAGCCCTTGGCGGGGTCTTCTCCTACCGCCTTGAAGGTGCACAGCAGGATGTCGCCGTCCGCTTGACCGTAGAACAACGCGTATTTGTTGGTAACAGAAGCGCCGGGGGTTGCGTTGGAGATACGGGTGGAATCCCCTTCCCGATAGGGACGGATCTGCGGACCTTCCTCGGGGAACAGGGTGTAGCCGCCCTTGTTATCTCCCATGATGCGTCCGATGGCGTATTGAGTGAAGACGTAGGTTTTATCCTCGGTAAAGTTATAGGTCTCGTCGTAGTATACCGCATTGACTCGGATGCGGCTCTTTCCGTTTTGATCAAAGTACTCTGCGCCGGTGATCTGCAAACGCTTGTCGGATACGTCGAAAACCTTTTCGTAGCGACCGTCTTCCGTATCGTAACACCACAATTCGCCGCCCTTGACAATGGTGCCGTGGTCAAGCTGGGAGACGAACAGCAGCTCGGTGGAAGAAAGCCAGTACATATAGGAGATGGTCTCCTCCTCGGGGAGAACGGACTGATCCAACTCGATGAGCTTGCCCGTGGAGGTGTTGTAAACAAAGGCTTCCGTGGTGCATTCCAGCGCAAAGTTGTGGAAGGCGATGTAGCTGCCTTGGTAGCAAAGATACTTGCAGAAGCCTTCTCTTCCTCTGTGGATCTCCACGTAGGTGCCGTCCTTTTTCTTCAGCACCAGAACGTACTGCTCATTTTCCTCGGCTCTGGGGTCGTGGAGAACCAGAATGCTGTCGGAGAAGGTCTGCACTACCTCCAGCATACTGTAATCCAGCTCAGGGCAGATGTTGGGCAGGAACTGCATACGGGTCTGATCCAAGTTCATCTCAATGACCTGACGCTTGCCGTCCAGAGTGGGGAACACGGCGAAATACCGCTTGTTGCCTTGGTAATCGGTGAAGGAGATGCCCCAGGTGTCCGTTACGGTAAAGCTATGGGCGCCCACGTAGATGGATTCTCCCTCTGCAATATCGCGGAAGGTCACTACGGCAGCAGAGGGATCCTCTGCCACGGCTTCCCCGGTGATGCCCTCGTACCACCAGCCCTTGGTAGCGTGCTCAGCATCCGCTTGGAAGGTATAGATCTGCACGTTGGTCATAGGCTGGTTGGCGGTAATGGAATAATAATCGTATTCAGAGTATTCAGACATCATGGGATAGCTGAGGTATACGGTCTTCTTGCTTGCGGCGCTGTCGCTCACACGCTTCACCAGAAGGGAGAATTCTTCAAAGTCCGCTCCCGCCAGCTCTTTCAGAGAAACCAGCTTGTAAGAGCCTTTTTTGCCGTCTACGTAGCAAATGGCGTATTGGTAGGTCTTGCCGTCCTCGCCTACAAAGGAGATGCCGCGGGTGGAAATATTTTCACCTAAAAGCAGCTTGTAGGATTCGGTGAAGGCTTTGTGGTGGAAGGTAGAGTCGCCCTTGGGATGGGGTTCTGCGGTTATAGAATCCGCCATGTCAATGGTCAGGATGTGGAAATCCTTCACGGGGCGGGTGGAGATAAAGGTAAGCACTTCGTTGCCCTCTTCGTCCACAATGATCTCGGCGTCTTCCTTGGAGATCTCCAAGGTAAAGGGATTTTCATAAACGGGCGTATACGCCGTGCCGTCGGCAAGAACGTAGGTCAATCCCAGGAAGCCCTGGTGTACCTTGGTCTCGGCGTTGGGAAGCACCACCTTAGAGATCTTGGAAGCGTCGTGGTACAGGAAATGGATGGCGATTTCCTCGGCAAGCTCTGCCGTCTCTTCGTCCAATTCCAACGCAAGAGCTTTCAGGGTATCCTCGTAGCATTGCTCTTCGGTATAGCCAATAATTTCCGTCAGGTAGCCGGAGAGGCGCTGATACTCCTCTACAGCCATGGTTGCCTGCAGCAAGCCTACCACGGAACGGTCTTCCGACTCGGGAGTTTCCTTTCCGGGACGGCGGGCGTAGAAGGCGTTCAAGAGCTTTCCGATTCGCTCGTTGTCCATACTGCTTGCGGATTTTACATCGGAGGCTTTGATCTGTTCCACAAGGGATTCCAGCGTTTCTCTGGAAAGTACGGGAGGAACGTTCATGGTTCCGAATTGTTGCAGAACTGCCAGATCCACCTCAACCACCTTGTCCCCGTCGGGAGAGGTTTCGGGGATGACCAGGTCGTATTTGTCCTCGTGGAAATAATCGGTGAGAACATCGGTGATCACGCAGGTGCCGTCCCCGTTGGAAGTGAAGGTGAACTGATAGGGTGTTTCCCCAAAGGTGATGATCTTCTCCACCTCGTCCTGAGGCTCCTCGGAGGATTCCGTTTGGGAAATGGCGTTCCCTGCGCAGGAAACGATGATAATAGCAGTCAACAGCAACGCCACAACAGACAGCCACACGCGGGGCTTCTTCCAGTACAAGGCGTTCTTGATACGGGTCTTGGCGGAAGCACCCTCGGAGAAGGAAATGGGAGCGGGCGAGGGGAACTTCTTGTTGGTGGCGAAGTCAAGAAGAGTCTTGGTATAGCACTTCTTCATGTCTTCGGTGCCGTATCGCGCCAGAACTGCCTCGTCACAGCTCAGTTCCATGTCCAGGCTCATGCGGTTGAAGGCCAGCCAGCACAGAGGGTTGAACCAGTGCAGGGCAAGGATGCAGAAAGCGATGGGCTTTACCACGTGGTCAAGACGCCCCAGATGGTAATACTCGTGGGCAAGAATGTATTCTTTTGCAGAATCGCTCATGCCGAAGGGGATATAAATGCGGGGCTTGATAATGCCCAGGGCAAAGGGGGTGTCGATACGGTCGGAGCCGTAGACCCCACGCTCCAGCATCACAGCGGTGGCAAGGCGCTTTTTCAGCTTGGCGTAAGAGAGCAAGCCGTAGCACAGCATCACAGCAACGCCGGTCATCCACACGATGGCGGAGATCACGAGGGCAAGCTTCAACGGCTCTGCCTCGGGAGTGACCACGGGGGATTCCACGGGAGGAACGATAGGCGCTTCCACGGGGGAAGAAACCTCTGCTTCCGGAACGGACACCTCGGGGGCAACAACGTCCTCTTGGGGAGGGTTGGTCTGGGGAGGATTGGTCACCGGGGGATTCGTCTCAGGCACAGAAGTCTCGGGAAACACGGGATTGGTGATGCCCACATTGCCGGAGCTTCCGCCGGGAATCACGGGCTCCTCCACCTCGGGGGAAGAGGTCTCGGGATTTACCCAATCGGGGAGAGAGGTGGTGCCTGCAGGCGGAGTTACCGCAGGTGCAGAGACCTGGGGCTCTTCGGGGAGCACCGTTTCGGGAACGGAGGGCTCTTCCTCGGGGAGATCCTCGGGGATCGTCTCCACCGTGCCCGTCTGAGGGATCTCTACCGTAGGCATCTCGCCGCCTACGTTGAAAATGCTCAAGGAGGTTTCAAAGGAGAAGGGCACCACCAAACGGAACGCCACCACCAGCCAAAGGAGATAGCAGAACTTGCGGGGTGCTTTTTTCATAAACAAACGCACCAACAGCACGGCCAGGATGACCACGCTTGCCGTCAGGCTCATGTTCAGCAGAGTTTCGAAAAAGGTAAACATATTAACCCTCCTTGTGTTGGTCGATGAGGTTCTTCAGCTCCTCCGCTTCCTTTTCGCTCAGTTTCTTTTCTCCAAAAAATGATACTAAGAATTTAGGCAGAGAACCGTGGA
>JAFYNA010000135.1 GCA_017549925.1 Clostridia bacterium
ATAAAGCATCTTCAAAGTTTTGTTAATGCGATGCTTGCGACACTTTTTAATTACAATTTCAACAAATGTATATATTGTAATGCAACCTATAAACGTAAATACAAATGACAACAAAGGTGTTTGAACTTTAAAAACAATAAAACGCATAACGGAGCAAGCATAAAGTAACTGTCGTTATTATAAGACCCGTCCAAAGATATAACAAATTTCCATTCGACAAACAGGGCAATGCAACTACATATCGTTAAGATAATCAACAAACCTGTTGATTTAATCTTGATTTTCTCTTCTGCAAAAATTTTGCCAAGGAATATCCAAAAGATGGCTGCAGGGAAATTACAAACCAATCCTCCAAAAAAATCAATATACATGTCAATGACAACGATTAAAAATGTATTTGCAATCACGCTTTTGTAACTGGATGTAATGGTAACGAAGCAAAAGGCAATTACCGAAAATAGAAGCACTATACAGTCGTTTTTTAAGGTCTTGCTTAAGAAATAAATGATTAAGGAGCCAATAACTGTAGCGGTTATAAACCAGGAAGCCACAAAGGTACTACCAAAGAAAAGGCTTTTTAGTATTATTAACACGTTTTCGAAAAAACTATTAGAAAACCATATGTTTCTTCTTATGTAAACAGTTATCGGTAAGAGAATGATAAACCAGCACAAATACAATTGTAAATTTCTAACGACAAATTTCTTAAGGATTGAGCGCTGGTTATCTTTGGGTGCTTCTCGCAGTTTTGAAAACAGAAAATAAGACGACATTATAAAAAACAGCGGAACAGCTATGCGCAACCACGGATATAATACCATAGGATAGAGTGTAGAATGAATTGCCAAAACCAACAACGATAAGATAAATTTTACTATATCGTATTTGGAATCGTGTTTCACAGCAGATACAAAGTCAGATTCCTTTGTGGACAAAGGTGCTTCTCCAAGCATTGATGATACTCCCCTCCCTTTTGTTTTTTTACAGTATACCATACGCACTTCGAAAAAGCAATATCCCCGCGCATATTCTCTCACGGATTGACAAATACTAACAGCGTAATTTGACGATCAAGGAGAATTTATATATTATGAAAGCAACAGGAATTGTCCGCAGAATCGACGATTTGGGTCGTGTGGTGATCCCCAAGGAGATCCGCCGTAGTTTGCGGATCCGTGAAGGCGAGCCTTTGGAAATATTTACCGACGAAAACGGTGGGGTGGTGTTCCGCAAATACTCCCCCATCGGGGAGGCGGGGATCTTTGCGGGGGAATACGCAGAGGCGATCTACAAGTCCTCGGGGATCGCGGTGGCGGTATGTGACATGGACGGCATCATCGCGGTGGCGGGTGCTTCCTCCAAGGGGTATCTTTCCCACCCCATGACAAGTGCCATGGCTTCCCTTTTGGAAAGCCGCAGACCGTATTCCGCCACGGCGGACGGCACTCCCATCCATCCCACGGAGGGTTCCCGTGAAACGGTGGGCTATTTTGCCCCCATTCTCAGCGAGGGCAACCCCGCAGGCGGGGTGATGATGCTTTCCGCGGACGGCTCTGCCCCCGACGAGACGGCGAAAAAGCTGGTCAGCACCGCGGCGGCGTTTCTCTCTTCCCAAATGCAGGTATAACAGCAAAAAGGACTTCACGCCGAAGTCCTTTTGTGTTTTAATTTTTGTATCCGCAAGCGGTGCAGACACCGTTTTTGTAGGTGTGGCTTTTGGTCTTGCCGATGGTGTAATCGCAGGAATCACACACCTTTTGGTGGCCGCTTGCAGTGGCAGAATAGGTCTGGTAGGGATGCAGGAAGAGATAATCCCAAAGCTTGTTCATATCCACGTAGCGGAACACCGTTTTTTCCGGCAGGGTCAGCGAGGTGACCTCGTAGACACCCACGGTATTGCCGGGCCCCAGGCAGGCGAAGAACATTACGTGGGCGTTGTCCCCGGGCTTTAAGAAGATGTCCATCTCCTTCATGTCGTAGACGGATTCCACTTGGTGTCCGTACTTGGTAAGGTGGTAAGGTGCGGACCAATGATAAGGCTCGTCGGTGCCGGAGCCGCTGTCCACAAACTCCCAGGCGGCGCAGATAAAGGCGGAGCAATCCAATCCCACGGTGTAGGGCTGATGTCCCACGTCGGGGTTGACGTTGCCGGTGGTATAATACGTATCCTTCCCGATGGCGGTAACGGAAACGCTGGCAAAGCTTTCTTTGCCGTAATAGGAGTGCCCGTTAAAGCCGCCGCGGCAATAAGGAATACCCGTCATTTCTTGCCCTGCCATGCCCTGGAGGTACAAGGGGATATCCGTATCCCAGCTGGATTCCAAATGCTGGGGAAGCACCGTCCACTTGACGGAAAGCATTTCCAGCACGTTGGACTTGGTCTCCTCACGGGAGATGTTCACAAACACGGTGTCCTTGTTCTTCAAAAGCTCCACGGAGTCCTTTAAGGTGGAGAATTTCACATCCTCCTTCCCGGGGGTCACGGAATAGATCTCTCCATGCTCGGGATAATACACCACGGCGTAGATACCGCCCATGCCGTCGTAAACCAGCACGGCGTTTACCGCATCCTCAAACACGGTGTCCCCAATGGTCACCGTCCAGCCGGGGTAGTATTTGATCTTGCCGTATTTGTAAGGCATTTTGTAGGAGACGATGTTCCCCTCCCACAGCTCCGAGAAATACAGCTTGGAGGTAACGTTCCCCTCCTTATCGTAGGAGGTGTAGATGGATTCAAAGCAATAGGGGTCGCCGAAGACGTTTTTATAGGCCACGGAGGCGTGCCCCTCCCCCAGCCATTGCAGCTCCCCGCCTGCGGGCAGGGTCACGTCGGTGCGCTGTGTTCCGTCCAAGGAGTAGACCTTCCCCGCAGAAGTCACAAAGCAGGGCAACTCCTCCCCTACGTTGTACAGCGTTCCGGGATAGCCGGAGGGGTCGGAAAGCTGATGCTTCTTGACCAGGGTAGCGTTTTCAAACCCGCGGGACAGATCGTACTGCCAAACGGAATTATCGGTAAACAGCAAGAACAGATCCCCGCCGCAGAACAGGATCTGCGCCTCGCAGACCTGAGAATCATGGGCAAAGCTTGCGCCGTCGCTGAGACGGGTCACCTTTTGGTTCCAGAAAACGTAGATTTCCCCGTTCCCGTCGGCACCGTGGATCACGGGGGTGTTGATCTCCGCAGGGAAGGCGGTGCGGGAACAGCAGATGCCGTAATGGAAGATCCCGTCGTAGCCTACCTTAAAGGTATCCAACTGCGTGAGGGTTCCCTTGCCGTCGGAGACCTCCGGGGGCTGTGACGGCTCTTCGGAGGGTTCTTCCGAGGGCTCTTCCGAGGAGTCTTCGGAGATCTCTTCGGAAATTTCCTCGGAACTCTCTTCCGAGGGGGTATCCTCGCTTTCGTCGCTTTCGTCGCTTTCCAAGGAAGGCTCCTCAGAGATGGGAAGAGAGCTTTCCGCAGAGGAATCATCGGAAGAGGCATCGGAGGATGCCGGCATGCTTTCCCCCGCAGACGACGTCTCCGCAGAGACCGCCTCCATGGACACGGTGGGCTGCTCCTCCGCCCCGCAGGCGCAGGCGAACAGCAAAAGAAAAACTGCCAAAAGCAGGAAGATTCGTTTTGGATGCAAAAAAAGATTTTCGAGCATAAGGCTCCTCTTTCTAAAAAGGGAAAAATCAAGAAGTCGTAACAGTATACCATATTTCCCCCATGGTTGCAACTCGCAAAAGCGCAAAAAATGTCGGAACGCTTTTGGGCATTCCGACAAAATTGTAAAAGCAACCTTATGAAACCGTGAAGTCTTTCAGTGCCTCTATCATCCAGGCTTTATCCGAATCGGAATAATAGAAATGCCCCGCTTCATGAGAAATGCGGATCTCCACGTTTTCCTGCGCTGTCAGGTACTTTTCCGACCGCAGAGAAACCAGCTCATCCTTCATACCCAGAAACACCTTGCAGGGAACGGAGATGGGATTTTTGCGCCTGCGGGCGCGGCGGCAAAGCAAAAGCAACTCCAGAAATCGCGGGATCCATCCTGCATACTTCACAAGCGTTGAGGTCAGCTCCACGCCGATGCTTTCTTGGCAGGCCGTTTCGTGAGGCTGCTCCCGATCCACCCTGCCCTTGGCAAAACGGTAGGAACGCTTTGCCATCTCCCAACGTACCCACGGGCGGAAGGGCGGGTTCAACAGCAACAATCCCTTGATTTTGGGGTGGGCTTCCAAGGCCTCCAGCGCCAAAAGCGTACCCATAGAATATCCCACGATGTAGATCTCTCGGTGATCCGCCTCCAATGCGGTCAAGGCATTCTCCACGTCGGCCCTCCATTTCTTCATGGAGGCGTTGGTGAAGTCCTTCACCGTCCCTCCGTGACCCTCCAGCAGCAGGGCGTGTACCGTCACCTCCCCGGGCAGGGAGGACACCAAAAAATCAAAATGACGGGGCGTGGAGCAGATGCCGTGGATCATCAGCACCGCTTTTTCACGGGTGGGAGAGATATGCAAATATGGGGCGTGTTTTTCCTTCATAGCGTCAAAACTCCGCTTTCTGGCTCCGTGCAAACAGAGCGTTCAGCTCCTCCGCAGGGTCGCCATGGAGGTACAGCAGACGGTACACCGCATGGCAGATGGGCAGCTCCACGCCGTGGGCTTCCGAGAGCTTCATCAACGCGGCAACGGTGTAGTATCCCTCCGCCAAACGGTCAAAGCTTTCGCCCTTGATAAAGCACTCCCCGAAACGGCGGTTATGGCTGTGGGGAGAGAACAGGGTGGCCTCGTAGTCCCCCAAATGGCAAAGGCCGTAGGCAGAATGCGCCTGCCCTCCCATGGCGTGGATCAGGCGGGCGACCTCCGTGGTACCGCGGGACATCAAAGCTCCCTTGAGGGAGGAAAGTCCCCGCCCGTCCAGCATTCCTGCGGCGATGCCCACCACGTTTTTGGCGGCGGCGCCGATCTCGTTGCCAATCAGGTCGGTACCGTAGTAGAAGCGGATCGGATCCCCGGAAAAACAGCGGATCAGCTCATCCCGCAAAGCGGTGCTTTCGCTGTCGATGACCATACAGTTGGGCTGTCCCCGATAGAAGTCCTGCACGTGTCCCGGCCCCAGCCATACGGCGATGGGTTCCTTGCGGAACTCCGAGGCAACCTGGGAAAGCCGCTTCCCCGTGGAGATCTCGATGCCCTTCATGCACAGCACGAAGACACGGTTCCCCGCAGGATATACCGCCAGCTCCTCCATCAGCCCACGAAGCTGTTGACTGCCCACGGAAATGATGACGATGTCGCGCTCCATCACCTCAGACAAGGAGGAGGTAAGAGCCACCGTCTTCGGCAGGGTGAGGAAATCGTTCCGCCCCTCCTCCTTGAAACGGGCAAAGGCGGCGGAGGATTCCCGCCCGTACAGGCATACCTCATGCCCCAGACGGTCTAAATACCATGCGATCAACGACCCCCATCTGCCGCAACCGATGACGGCAACTCTCTTGCGCTCTGCCATAGAAAGATTCCTTTCTGCTTTTTATGGGGATAGTATAGCATATTTTTCCCCGAACGGCAAGGGAAATCTTGACTTTTTGAAAAAAAGGTGGTAGAATAAAAAAACCGATCTGCGCCTGTGGTGGAATGGCAGACACGATAGATTTAGGATCTATTTTCGAGAGGAGTGCAGGTTCAAGTCCTGTTAGGCGCACCAACAAAAAAGGAACTTTTGTCTACCAAAAGTTCCTTTTTGTTTATCCAAGCCGCGTAGGGGTTCCCCGAAGCGAGCTTGCCGAGCTTTGGGGGTTCCCGTAGGCTTGGCATATCATCCGACGCAAGTCGGTATATCATCAAGGGCGCGTTGCGCCCTTGTATCTCATCACGCGCCAGCGTGCATCTTTCCTGCGGCTTGATGATATCCAGCCCTACGGGCTGATGATATGCCGCAACAAGTTGCGGATGATATACAAGGCTTACGCCTTGATTTATTTACGAAAGTGTGATATAATAGACTCACCGATAAATAAGAAGTTAACAAAGGGGTGTGATTGTATGAAGTCAATTAAAACAATAGCCGTTCTACTAACGCCGATTTTAGTATTTGCCATTTTGCTTATTCCTTACAGCTTGGTCAATCAGCATTTTATTGTCGATTGGCTGGGTTGCGGCTGCCCCGTGATAGATGAAGCGGGCAATATGGTTGAAAACAACTTTAATGCCAACGATTTTACTGCATTATTTTGGTTGTTTATCTCTATTTGCGTTACTGCAATTTCCGTGTTTTTATCAAAAAGAATACCGAAAGAAAAAATATGGCTTAGAGTGCTATATGTTGTCGGTATGTTGTTACTATCGCTTTTAATAACATACCAATTCTATCAAATGATGATGTGGGATTAACCAATTCCAATTTGTCGATCAGTTCGGTTCATTACTTTTGGGTAGTTTTCCATCAGTTCTGCTCCGTTGAGGTAGTCTTACACAACAGAAAATCCCCCCCTTCACGGGGGATTTTTTGTTGGTCTTTTGAATGGATTTCCGAACCGAACTCACAGAAACAACGCACCTCGTGCGTTGTTTTGGGCAGACGTTCAAGTCCTGTGGGTCTCCCCTCTTCCCCTTGCCGCAACACCGCATTTTTACCCGCTTTTTGACGAAAAAAGATTGACATCCCCGGCAAGATCGGTTATAATAAAATCAAAGAGCAAACTCCCGCAGACAGGAGGCGTAAGGGCAATGACCACCGACGTGATCTATCTTGGCGACTGTATTTCCGGCATGGCGAAGCAGGTTGAGGACGCATCCGTGGATCTGGTGATCGCGGATCCCCCACTTTACCGCGGAGGGAAGCAAGGCGAAGCGCTGTTCCCTTCCGAGGAGGCGTATTATGCCTTTTCTCAAGGCTGGCTGAGGGAGACCTCTCGGGTGCTGAGAGGCGGCGGAAGTCTGTACCTCTTCACCCCCTTGGAGAACTTCTGCAAGCTGTTCCCCATTCTCACGGAAAACGGCTTGGAGCTACGCCAGCAGATCCTGGTGGCGGGAGAAAAAAAGAACGCCTCCGTGGGGAACAAAAAGGCGCGGGCATTCCCTGCCGCTACGGAAAGCATTTTTCTGCTCACCAAGGATCCCCGTCCCTTTATCAGCGCGTTCTTGAAGGAACGGCAGGCCGCCAAGGGCTACTCCGCCAAGGAGATGAACGAGCTTTTGGGGGTACACACCGGGGGCGGCGGTATGTGGAGCCATTACACCGGCAATCTGCTCCAAGGGCAAGTTCCCACGGAGAAGGTGTGGAAGAAGCTGCAAGGAATTCTGGAATTTGACCTGCCCTACGGGCGGATCAGCCAAACCTTCCATCCCTGCGAGGGGCTTTCCTCGCTGTGGAACGACGTGACCATCCGCGAGGAAAAGGATCGTCTCCACCCTGCCCAAAAGACCCAGAAGCTGTTGACCCGCCTGCTTTGCATCAGCAGTGAGGAGGGGGACGTGGTGCTGGATCCCTTTATGGGAAGCGGCTCTACCGCAGAGGCTTGCACCTACCAGAACCGTCGATACCTGGGCTTTGAGCATAACGAGAAATATTACAACATGGCGGTGGAGCGAGTCTCCAACCGACAGTTGACCTTGTTTTAAGGAAAAAGGAGAGTTATGCTATGAAATATTCGTTCAAATATAAGCTGTTTGGAAGCAAAGTGCAGATGTTTAGCGAAAGAAGGATGGGGGTTGTCGTTGAAAAAGAGCCTCACGTTGTCTGCGTGTACGGAACAGACAGCCAGCACAAAAAGATCTTGTGTGCAATCCCGCTCTGTCCTCCTAAATTCTTAAAGGGACAAGAGTATGTGATTGAATTCTGCGAAAACGATTTAGCCCGCATTTCTGTCTCCGATATACGGATCGTGATAAATTTCAAAGAGCATACCTGCAAAATCAACAAGAACGCCAAGTGCTACGGCTCCGAGCATTGGGGACTAAATGTTCAAGCTGAATGGAGCGAACCCTGATACATAAAATAGCCACGGTTCAAAACGAGCCGTGGCTTTTTTCTATTTCCGGACAATACCTCCGCAAACAAAAAAAATACGGCATACCTCCTTTGAGACATACCGTATTCTTGTAAAGCTGTCCTTTAGGGCACACCCCTAAAGCTCTGTCTTTTTTGATGCTTTATATCCCGGCAACCCGATCGGCGATCTTTTGCAGTGCTTCTGCCTCTTCCGCGGGGAGGTCGTAGGCGATCCCCAATTCCGCGGCAGATCTGCCGAAGAGGGTGGCATAGAAGGTACACACCGCCAAATACGCCCCGTGGGGGTTGATATGAGCGTTGTCAGGCCCCCAAAGGTAATAGGGCAGACTGCGGATGGCCTCGGCAAAGGCGCGGTTGACGTACACGCAAAGGGCGTCTTCCTCCTCTGCCGCAGGGGTAAAATGGCTGTCAAACAGCTCACATTGCGCCAAGCTGTCAAGCTCCGCAAGGTGGATCCCGTAAGGCGGGCGGACGTAAAAATACAGCTTTGCCCCGCTTGCACGGACGGCCTCGCTAAGGATTCGGATGGCGTTTCTGCTGCTTTCCCGCGCCTCGGGAGAGGTCATTCCGTTGCCGTTTTCCTGCAGGAATACCCCGTCGTAGCCCTTGGCGATCTCCTCCAAAACCCCTTTATCTGCGGCGTGCTGTTCCAGCATCCGGCCCCCGTAAACGATTTGCTTTTGGTGGATGGCGATGCCTTTTTCCTCGCAAAGCCGTACCAGCGTGGCGGGCAGATCGTGAACGTAGGTGGCACTGTTGCCGATGAACAAAAAACGATATTCCATGGTCATTCCCCAAGCAAATGGTGGCGCAGCATGGCACCGAAGCGGGCGAGATCGTTTTCCTCACAGCACTGAATGCCCACCACGGCGTTTTCCGAGGGGAAGATGAGAGAATACTGCCCGTAAGCGCCGTCGGCGCGGAAGGCGTTTTCCTTGTGGGGGATCATCCAGAATTGGAAGCTATACCCACTGCTCCACTTGTCAGCGATCCCCGTGGAGATCTGTTGGGTACCCGCCTGCTTGACCCACTCGTGAGAAAGGAGTCGCTTCCCCTCCCAAACGCCGTCCTGCAGGTACAGAATGCCCAAACGCATCATTTCCTCGTTCCGCAGATACAAGCCGCTTCCTCCGAAGGCGGTA
>JAFYNA010000136.1 GCA_017549925.1 Clostridia bacterium
CAAAGCTACGTAGGGAGAACCGGTGGCAACGTCGCCTGCCTGCAGGTCGCCTACTGCGTTACCTGCCAGAGAAAGACCGATGATGGCAACGGTGGGGCCGATAACAACGGGAGGCATCAGCTTGTTCAGCCAGTTAACGCCGGCGAACTTCACCAGAATGGCGATGATCACGTAAACCAAGCCTGCCAATGCGGCACCGAGGATCAGGCCGACATAACCCAAGGCCATGGAAACACCGCCTGCAAAAGCGGCTGCCATAGAACCGAGGAAAGCGAAGGAGGAACCAAGGAAAACGGGGCTCTTAAACTTGGTGAACGCCAGGTACACAAAGGTACCAACGCCTGCGCCGAACAAAGCGGCAGCGGGGCTCATGCCGTTGCCGATGATGATCGGAACTACCAGGGTTGCTGCCATAATGGCAAGGAGCTGCTGGATTGCGAAGATGATCGTCTGACCAAACTTCGGCTTGTCTTTGACGCCGTAGGTAAGTTTCATAGAGAAAAAGACCTTCCTTGTTTTTTATTTATTCTTTTCTTTGTTCAAAGTTTGTTCTTGTTTGTTATTGTACCACCTGTGTCGGCTTTTGTCAAGAGCGGGATTGTTTTTTCTCCACAAAAGAAAAATGCCTTGCAATCAACGCAAAACTATGCTATACTAAAAGGAAGAGGAGGAGCTCTGTTTATGCTTTGGAAATTGTTTTTCAACTTTTTTAAGATTGGTCTTTTTACCTTCGGCGGCGGCTACGCCATGATCGCCGTGGTGAAGGAGACCGTGGTGGATAAGTTCGGCTGGCTGACGGAGGATGAGTTCATGGAGGTCATCGCCATCGCGGAATCCACCCCCGGCCCCATCGCCATCAATATGGCAACCTTCGTGGGCTACAAAAAAGCAGGCGTTGCGGGCAGTGCCCTTGCCACCGCAGGGGTGGTCACCCCGTCCTTGGTGATCATTTTCCTGATCTCTCTGTTCCTTGAGCCCTTTATGGCCAACAAATACGTGGCCTACGCCTTTGTGGGCATCCGTTGCGCTGTGGCGTTTTTGATTTTGAAGGCAGGGTTCGGCCTGCTTTCCAAGGCGGGAAAGAAGCCCTTGCCCATGATCACTTTTGGCGTTTTGTTTATCACCCTTCTGGTGCTGGAGTGGTTTGCTGTCAGCATCAGTGCCATTGTTTGGATCCTGGCAGGGGGTGCTATCGGCATCTACGCCTACGCCCTGCGGGAGGCAAAAAGCAGTGAAAAGGAGGGCAAGAAATGATCTTCTTAGAGCTGTTTTTAAGCTTCTTTAAGGTTGGGCTGTTCTGCTTCGGCGGCGGCTACGGAATGCTCCCCTTGATGGAGGAGACCGTGGTAGCCAAGGGATGGCTCACCGCGGAGCAATTCTACGATTTCGTGGGCGTTTGCGAATCCACCCCCGGCCCCATTGCCGTGAACATGGCCACCTACGTGGGCTCTGTGACCGGCGGCCCCTTGGGGAGCATTGTGGCTACCCTGGGTACGGTGTTGCCCGCCTTTATCATCATTCTCATCATCGCATCCATTCTCAAGAACTTCACCGAGAATAAGTATTTCAAGGGCTTTTTGAAGGGTGTCAAGCCGGTGGTCTCCGCCTTGATCCTCTCCACCGGTACGGTTTTGCTGGCCAACGCGTTGGGGTTCTTCTTCACCCCCGCCTTTACCCCGGATCTTCGTTCCATGGTGATCTTCCCCCTGCTTTTGGGCATCTATTTCGCCGTGAAGAAGCGGTGGAAGAAAAAGCTCTCCTCCATTTGGCTCATCGCCATCTCCGCTTGTCTGGGCATCGCGGTATGCTCCGTGGCAGAACTGCTGTAAAAAGCCCTTGACGAAACGCCCTCCTTGGGATATAATAAAGGAAGACTATTTGTAAGGAAGGTAACGCCCTATGTTAGAGCTTGCCAATCATAAAAAAACCGCCGCGGTGATCGCCGTGGTGCTTTGCATCCCCATGGTGCTGATCGTTCTGCTGTCCTTGCAGTTGGCATCGAGAGGGCTCTCCTTTGAACACGTGACGGAAGCCACCCTGGAATTGCAGGACGGAAGCCGCCTCACCCTCACCGCGGAAGCGGATCTGAATCTCTTTATGGGAATGTTGGAGCGCGCCTCCGAGATCGATGAGCCTGTGCGGGACACTCAAGGGGAAACCCCTCTGCTGTTGACCTTAGGGGATGCGGTTTACCGCTTGTATCCCTCTCTCAGCCTTTCCGGCTGTATGGCCTTTGACGAAGAAGGTGCTTGCTACCTCATCACCGCCGAGGATGCGGCCGCGCTGGTGGTGCGGAAGGAGCTGGAATATCTGTACGCAGACCACCATCTCCCCTCTTTGGCAGTCCGTTCCGGCGAGAAACGCTACGATATTCTGCCCACCGACTACGTTTGGTCTTACAAGAAGGCCAACGGCGTTTATTACAACGACCTTTCCGCCCAGACCTCCCAGGAGGTCGTCACCTGCAATCTTTTTGCAGACTTTGAAAACCTTTTGGAATTTTCCGTAGAGCCCTCCCACTACAGCTTTGTGGTGCGCCGTTATGAAAACGGTGCAGACGGCTACGAGGTGCCCGTTACCTCCTTGGGCGGGTTGCACTTTACGGGCGACACCCTGATAAGCGTGGAGATCACCGCCACCTGGAGCCAGGCCTCCAACGCCGCGCAGTACGGCGAGGCAAGCTACCGTTTCCTGGCGCTTTACGACGTGCCCGCGGTGGTCAAGCTGCACGGGGTTTCCGAAAACAGCGTGACCCTCTCCGCCGGCGGCTACTTGGCGCTGGTAGCGGAGTTCACCAACCCCAACGAGGATCTTTCCATCACCTTCAGAGAACAAACAAGCACGGTGAAGTTCCATTACGACGAGGGAAGCGGCAACAGCTACGCCTTCCTTCCCATTGATCCCGAGACGCCCGCAGGGGTTTATCCCCTCACCGTCCGCTCCGGTGACACGGAATACGGCTATTCCGTTACCGTTGAGGCAAGGGAGAACGATGAGATCATCTCCGTGGCAGTCAGCGACAGCGATTACGCCAAGTACTACGCCCCCGAGGTGCTGGAGGGTCTGGAAAAAACGCTGGCAGACCTGCAAAACGCCTCCCTTAACACCCCCCTGCTCCGCACGGATCTGATCTTTGGTCAGCCCATCTCCGGCGATCCCGCCTACACCTACGGCGCCACCGTCATTGTGGGCAACGCGGGCGCGACCAACGATCCCGGCGTTTCTTACCTCATGGGCAACCTCTACAAGGGGGATAAAAACACCGAGGTGGAAGCGGTACAGAACGGTGTCTGCGTTTTTGCCGGCGAGCTGGGTGCCTTGGGCAACGTGGTGGTGGTAGACCACGGATGCGGCGTGTTCAGCTACTACGCCCTGCTGGACACCTTGATCGCCAAGGCAGGCGACCAAATCTCCCGCTCCGAGGAGCTGGGAACTCTGGGCGCAAGCAGTGAGCAAGGCAATCTGTTCTTCGCCCTGTCTATGAACGGCGTGTTCGTAGCCCCGTAAGAAACGAAAAACCAAGTGCAGTGCGGTGAATAGCCGCACTGCTTTTTTGCTTTTGGACGATACGCGCTTGCGGTATAGCGCCGGATTTAGCCCAAGGGGCGTAAGCCACCTCCGCATGAAAAAACTCCGTAAGGACTTGGCCTTACGGAGTTTTGTTAGTTACCTATTCAATTAAAATCTTTCCTGGCGCCACTTAACGATGAACAGTGCAGCCGCGCCTACGATGGCAACGAAGATGATCACCAGCGCTACGATCAAGCCGGTATTGTCGCGAGTGGGAGCCTCCACGGAGGTCTCCTCGGAGCTTTCCTCTACGATCACAGCCACGCCGTCGATGATCTCGTAGTTTTCCTCTGCGGAGAGGTATTCCACGCGGATCTTATGATCTGCGGAAACGTTGCTCTCGGTGTACAGGAATGCAGTCTTACCGGCCGCACCCTCAACGGGCTTGCCGTCCACGTACAAAGCAGAAATGATGAAGCCCTCGTTTGCGGTGATGGTGAAGGACATCTCTCCCCCGCGGGAAACGGTGTTTGCACCTGCGGGAGTGATGGTGCCGCCCAATGCGGACTCAGCCTGGATCACGTAGGTGTCCAGCACCTTGATACGAACCACCATGTTACGGGAGGTCAGGAAGGGCATACGGGAGGTCCAGCCGCCTGCCTCGGTGGCGCCGGTGCCTACCACCTTCAAGCTGGTGCCGTCCTTAACCATCAGGTCAACGCCGTCGCCGCCTGCCGCGGTAGCAAACTCGGAAAGGTTGAACGCCGCCAGAGTACCCTCGGGGAAGGTGGGGGTCTCAGCCAGCTCAAAATACTGGAATACCGTCTCGGCATCTGCCGCCAAAACAGCGTTCTTGATGATCTCGTAATAAGAACCGTTGGCACCAATTGCCACGGAGAAGTTGATGTACTCCTTCTCAACGCCGCTGACAACGCCGCCGCAGGGAATGAACCACTGCACGAACTCGGTCTTCAGAACCACGTACGCTCCATCCTCGGAGGTAAGGGTATTGATCTTATCGAATACAGACTTGCCTACGTAGGAGTTGCCGGTGAGATCCAGCACGATCAAGCCGTTTTCATCGGCAGTCCAGTCAAAGTCCTCGGCCTCATAAGGATCGATGGTAACCACCACCGCCTTAAAGCTTACGGTTACGGTTGCGTTTGCCGCAACGTTCTCCAGCACGTAAGTACCGTCG
>JAFYNA010000137.1 GCA_017549925.1 Clostridia bacterium
AGTGATATTATTGCTATCGCAATAGTGATATTGAAGCCTTACGCCTTCAGTGATATTTTATTCGCCATAAAAGCTCGCAACGCTCACATAGTGAGCGCGCGAATACTACTCGGCGAAAGCCGAATATCACTGCGAAGCAATAGAACTCGCCAGAGGCGAATAAAACTGCGCAACTTCCTTATGAGAAGTTGCGCAATGCGTCCTTTTTTTGATACCGTCACGGTATCAAAAGTGCGGTTTTCCTTTTTTCGCTCCCGCAGGGAGCTGACCTTCCCCTTTGGGGAAGGGGGACCGCCACGGGGTTCCCGTGCGGTGGATGAGGTAAAAAACACCCCCGCGTTTTTTTACACGGGGGAGAATTCGTTAGCAGAAAGTTGCTACGTAGTATTTCTTTTTGCCGCGGCGGATGACGATGAACTTACCGTCGATGGCGTTTTCCTTGGTCAACAGAACGTTGCCGTCCTTCTCGATATCGCCGTTGAGAGAGACAGCCCCTGCCTTCAAAAAGTCGTTGCCCTCACGGTTGGAGGAGGCGGCGCCGCCCAGCTTCAAGGCGTCCAGCAGACGGGTGCCCTCGGGAATTTCGAAATGAGGAACGTTCTTCAGCCCTGCCAGCAGATCCTGGGGAGGGATGGACTTGATGTCCCCGGAGAAGAGCTGCTCGCTGATGCGAACTGCCTCCTCATATGCGCCCTCGCCGTGGAGGTCGGTGATGATCTCCTTCGCCAAGGCCTTCTGTGCCAAACGGAGGTGGGGCTGCTCGTTGTGCTGACGCTCGATCTCCTCGATCTCCTCCCGGGAGAGGAAGGTCAGTCTCTTCAGATAGGGAACTGCCATCACGTCCTCTGCGTTCAGCAGGAACTGATACAGCTCGTAGGAGGAGGTCTTGTTCTTATCCAGCCAAACGGCGTTGCCCTCGGACTTGCCGAACTTGTTGCCCTGGGAGTCGGTGATCAGAGGCATGGTCATGGCGTAGACCGTGTCGCCGGTGGTCTTGCGGATCAGCTCAATGCCGGTGGTGATGTTGCCCCACTGGTCGGAGCCTGCCACCTGGAGATCCACGTTCATATGCTCGTGGAGGTACTTGAAGTCATAGCCCTGGATCAGCATATAGGAGAACTCGGCGTAGGAGATACCCGTCTCCATCTGACGTTTCACGTGATCCTTGCTGAGCATATAGCCTACGTTGATGAACTTACCGATGTCCCGGAAGAAGTCCAGCACGTTCATATCCTTGATCCAGTCGTAGTTGTTCACCACGGGGTAGGGGAACAGCTTCTGCACCTGCGCCTTCAGCGCCTCGAAGTTGCGGAATACCACTTCCTTCTGGGAGAGGGCACGCTCCACGGTACCTCTGGGGTCGCCCACCAAGCCGGTTGCGCCGCCCACAAGGATCAAGGGGTGATGGCCTGCCTCTGCCAAACGGCGGGTGATGAGGAAGGAGGAGTAGTGACCCAAATGCAAGCTGTCTGCGGTGGGGTCGGTGCCGATATAGAAGGTGAGACCACCCTCGTTCAACTTGTCGATCAGGGCGGGATCGGAGATGCTCTCGATCAAGCCGCGCCATTGAAGCTCTTCATATACTGTCATTGCGATTACCATTCCTTATACGTTACTGTTTATACCAAGGCAGTATACCATAGAAATAGGCAATTTGTCAACAGAAAAACGCAAAAACCCCTTGACGAACGGCGAAAAAAGGGGTATAAATGAGAGAATCTGTTTGGAGGCGCGCTATGTTGCTTACCGTTCTTATTGCCGCCGCGGCGTGTATGGCCATGCTGGGGCTGGTTTTCTTCTTTCCCTCGGTGTCTATCCGCAGGCGTTTGATCAGTACCTATTGGTTCGCCCCCTTGGGCGGAGCCTTGCTTTTGTTGCTTCTCGGCAGGATCGGCTGGGAGGAGGTTGCCGCAGGGCTGACCAAAAGCGGCGGGATCAACCCCTTACAGCTTTTGGTGCTGTTCCTTTCCATGACCTTGCTTTCCGTGTTTTTAGACCAGGCGGGGTTCTTCCGCTGGCTGGCCTCTAAGGTGCTTCGCTACGCGGGGAGAAGTCAAAAGAAGCTGTTCGTTTGTCTGTACTTTATGGTGGCGGTGCTCACCGTCTTCACCTCCAACGACGTGGTGATCCTCACCTTCACCCCTTTCCTTTGCTTCTTCGCCAAGAACGCAAGCATCGACCCCATGCCCTTCTTGGTAGGGGAATTCGTGGCGGCAAACACCTGGAGCATGGCGTTGCTCATCGGCAACCCCACCAACATCTGCCTTTGTACCGCAGGGAACGTGGATTTCCTTTCCTACCTGCAGGTGATGTGGCTGCCAACCCTGCTGTCGGGGCTGGTCTCCTTCGGGGGTTTGTACCTTATGTTCCGTAAGAAGCTTCAAAAGCCTATGGAGCAGGGAACGGATGACCCGAGACTTTCCGATATTCCCGCGGTGGTAACGGCTCTTTGCCATCTGGGGGTGTGCATTCTGCTGTTGGTGTTCTCCAACTTCCTGGCGATGCCCATGTGGCTGATCACCTTGGTGTGCTTTGCATCCCTGTATCTTTCCATGATCTTGTACTTCTTGGCACGGAAGAAGGGACTTCGGATGATCACCGATTCCTTCCGTCGCGCCCCTTGGGAGATCGTTCCCTTCGTGCTTTCCATGTTCGTCATCGTTTTGGCGTTGGAGAAGGCAGGGGCTACCGAGGCGTTGGCAGGCTTGCTTTCCCGTGGGAATACGGTGCTGACCTTCGGCACCACCTCCTTCTTGGCGGCCAATTTGGTGAACAACATTCCCATGAGTGTGTTCTATTCCTCCGTGACGGCGGCCGTGCCCGCTTCAGAGGCGGCAGGGGCGTTGTACGCCGCGGTGGCAGGGTCTAACTTGGGAGCTTATCTCACTCCCATCGGGGCTCTTGCAGGCATTCTGTGGATGAGCCTGCTTTCCCGCTATGGGGTGAAGCTCTCCTTCGGTAAGTTCTTAAGGTATTGCGCTCCCGTGGCCATCCTCTCCATGGCGGCGGCAATGCTGGGACTTTGGATCGTGATTTAGGGGGGCGCTTAAGAACCTCCAAAGAAAATCCAATGCCAAAAACTGTCGTTTTTGGGAAGAGAAAAAGAGAACCTTCTGCTTTCGCGGAAGGTTCTTTTGCATAAAAGTTTTTGCGGAATGTCTTGTCAGCATGTCACCTTGAGCGAGTTTTCCGCGGGTTGCGCAGGAAAACGAGTCGAAACTTTTGTAGGTCTAACCTGTAGGGTTGGCCTACAAAAGCTGCGGGATGCTTTGCATTCCGCTGGGTCTAAGCCATCCATGGCACAGCCCCTTCGAGGGGAAAGTTGAATTTTTAAGCACGCTTTTTTCAGAATGACGTAATATCGATCAAAAGTCACTGCAGTGTTTGACTGTGAACGCCATGCCATCTATACGCACGTCTGAATCCTGCATTTTCGGCCTCTTCCACAGTATTAGCGAACATTTCTCCATTGTTAAGAATTTGCGTTCTGTCGTATTGTTGAT
>JAFYNA010000138.1 GCA_017549925.1 Clostridia bacterium
AAAGGAGGCCGCCCTCTACCGCTCGGAGGCCTACGCCATGTGCGCAGACATCTACGGCGGACAATCGGCAGGGAGAGGCGGCTGGAGCTTTTACACCGGCTCGGGATCTTGGTATTACAAGGTATTCCTGGAGGATCTGCTGGGCATCCGCCTTTCCGCAGGGAACCGTATTCTGGAGCTTTGCCCCCGCATCGCCTACCGCGCGGTGTTGCGTTTTCATGGCAGGATCACCGTCGAGGTCTCCCCGGAAACAGAGGATGCCATGGACGGCACACCCGTCTCCTTCCCCATCGTATTGCCCGACGGAGAGCATAAAGTGACAGCAAAAATGCGTTAAAACTCAAATTTGTTCAATTTACCGAAAACGGGACGGATATTTTGTGAAATCCGTCCCGTTTTTTTTCGTAAAACCCCTTGCGCTATATGGTTTTTTGGTGTATAATCTAAAAGGTGAATTTTGTGACTAAAACGATCAACATTGCAATCGACGGGCCCTCCGGCTCGGGAAAAAGCACCTTGGCGAAAGGCCTTGCCGCCGCCTTGGGGTATATTTACATCGACACCGGTGCATTGTACCGTGCCATCGGTCTTTTTGCGGCGCGCCACGGCGTTTCTGCGGAGACCCCCGAGGACGTGGTACCCCTGCTCCCTTTGATGGATCTGCAGATGCGCTTGGAGAACGGCGGCAACGCCGTGTATCTGGACGGCGTTCGTCTGGGCGAGGAGATCAGAACCTCCTCCGCCTCTCACTACGCTTCTCAGGTGTCTAAGGTTCCCGAGGTCAGAGCCTTTCTTTTGGAGACACAACGGAATATCGCAAGAACCAACAACGTGATCATGGACGGCAGAGACATCGGCACGGTGATCCTTCCCGATGCCCAGGTCAAGCTGTACATGGAGGCTTCGCCCCAGCAGCGCGCCAAGCGCCGTTTGCTGGAGCTGCTTGCCAAGGGTGAGCAGATCACCGAGGAGCAGGTACTTGCCGACATTCTGCGGCGCGATGCCAACGACTCCGGCAGAGACATCGCCCCCGCCAAGCCGGCAGAGGACGCAGTCTTCCTGGATAACTCTCTCTTGACCCCCGCAGAGACGGTGGAAGCCGCCCTCGCCATCATCAGAGAGAAGCTGGAAACGGTCACTTTATGAGCGGGATCCGCATCGCCAAGCACGCAGGCTTCTGCCCCGGGGTTTCCCGCGCGGTGGAGCTGATGGAAAAGGCCATCGCCGGTGAGCAAAGAAGCATTTATTGTCTGGGCGAGTTGATCCACAACCGCACCTTTACCGAGTCCCTGCGTCAGCGGGGCGTGCGGTTCATCACCCCGGAGGAGATCCCCACCCTTCCCAAGGATGCGTTGCTCTTCATCCGCGCTCACGGCGCTACCCGTGAGGTCTACCGCCTCATTGAGGAAAGCGGACTCCCCTACGTGGATGCCACCTGCCCCTACGTGCAGAAGATCCACCGTATTGCCGCCTCTGCCACCGATGCCAAGTTCATCATCATCGGTGACAAGGATCACCCCGAGGTACAGGGCATCGTCAGTGCCGCCCCGGGAGAGACCGCGGTTTACAGCGGGCTCGCAGAGCTGGAGGAAGCCTTTGCAGGCTGTTCCCCCATGGAGGAGCCGGTTATTTTGGCAGTGCAGACCACCTTCCACACGGAAGAATGGAAAAAATGCCAAAAGTTCATAAAATCTGTGTATACTCACTCGAAAATTTCTGATACAATATGTTCGATCACCGAAAGCCGCCAAAAAGAGGTGCGGGAGCTTGCAAAGGATTCCGATCTCACGGTGGTGGTGGGTTCTCGCAACAGCTCCAACACGGTAAAGCTTTTCCGCATTGCCGCAGAGGTCGGTAAGGACGCACTCTTGGTAGAAAACGCATCCGACCTTGCCCCCCATGCAGACCGCATCCGCGGGGCGAACTCAATTTTGATCACTGCAGGAGCCTCGGCTCCCGGTAGTATAATTCAGGAGGTAACAAAAACCATGGCAGACATCAGAGAAGAAGTAAGCTTTGCAGAACTTCTGGAAGCTTCCTTCAAAACATTACATACAGGAGATAAGGTTACGGGCATCGTTTCCGCAGTCAGTGCTTCCGAGCTCAAGGTTGATCTTGGCACCAAGCACACCGGCATTCTCGTTTACGACGAGATTACCGACGAGAGCGGCATTGATCTGACTGAGAAGTACCATGTCGGTGACTCTATCGAAGTGGTATGTATCAAGTTCAGCGATTCCGACGGCACCGTACAGCTTTCCAGCAAGCGTTTGGACGTTTCCAAGCATTGGGAGGCTATCAAGGCAGCTCACGAATCCGGCGAAATCCTTTCCGGCGTGGTGAAGGAAGTTATCCGCAAGGAAGACACCTTCTCCGGCGTAGTGGTGACCAAGGGTACTTCCCGCGTGTTCATCCCCGCTTCCCAGTCCGGCGTAGCAAAGGGCGAGTCCCTGGAGCCCCTGAAGGGTCAGAAGGTAAACTTCAAGGTCATCGACATCAACGAGGACCGCAAGCGTGCCGTTGGCTCTATCAAGGCAGTTCAGAAGGCAGAGAAGAAGCTGGCTGAGGAAGAATTCTACAACAGCATCGAGGTTGGCCAGAAGCACGTTGGTACCGTTCGTGCCATCATGAACTACGGCGCCTTCGTAAGCATCGGACCTGTTGACGGTATGGTTCACATTTCCGAGCTCTCTTGGGGCAGACTCCGTCCCCCGGCAGAGGTTCTCACCATCGGTCAGAAGCTGAACGTATTCATCAAGAGCTTCGATCCCGAGACCAAGCGTATCTCTTTGGGCTACAAAACCCCCGAGTCCGATCCTTGGAACATCTTCACCAACAACTACTCCATCGGCGATGTTGTTGACGTTAAGATCGTTTCTCTCATGCCCTTCGGTGCATTCGCAGAGATCCTTCCCGAGCTGGATGGTCTGATCCACAACAGCCAGATCGCGGCTAAGACCGTGAACAACCCCGCATCCGTTCTCAACGTTGGCGACAAGGTTACCGTTAAGATCGTAGGTGTTGATCTGGAGGCTAAGCGCATCAACCTGTCCATCAAGGCTCTCCTCGAGCCCGAAGAAGCTCCCGCTGAGGAAGCTCCCGCTGAGGAAGCAGCAGAGTAATTCTTGTGATTTTGAAAAGAAGGTTCGTCAAGAACCTTCTTTTTGTTTCTGTATTCGATTTCCCAACTGATAGATCTCTTTATCCTTTTGCTTCGCATACCGATACATAGCATACGCGCCCCCAAACTCATGAGTAATGTATGTGAAAAGAAGATCTGCTTGCTCTACGATCCACCTGTTTCGTCTTGAAATGGCGTATCTTGGCGGAACGTTTTCCAGCGGAGGATAGATCACACCGTCAAATCGTCCTTGACGCCATTCCATATTTCTTGTATAACTTTCAGAGAGATACGGCGTCACAAAAAGCAATCTGGCATTGGGATGCTTTTTTTGAAATCTTTTTGCGCATCCATACCCAAATTGGTCGAAGTTTCCGTATCCTCCAAGAAAAAACTCGCATGGCAGTTCTCCCACTCTGCTCTCTAAAACGGCAAGAACCTCTTCCTCATCTTTCACATTCTCAACATACGTAGAGTGACCGCAAAACGCAACGATCATAAAATTTCCTCCTCCGAAAGTATATCCCCCACACAAAAACGGCAAACATCTAATGTGTGCATTATATAACGCAAACGTCTATTTGTCAAGCGGCCGTTTGGAATATACTGTGTACGTTATCTAATGCGTGGAGGTGATCGTCTTGCATTTTCGGATTGATGAGATTTTAAAGGAAAAAGGAAAAACTCGTTATTGGCTTTACATCCAATTGGGGTTAAGCTATCAAAATTTCAAAAGACTGGTAGAAAGCCAAACCAGCTCTATCAAATTTGAAAATCTAAAAGCCCTCTGCGATATTTTGGAATGTACTCCCAACGATCTGTTTGAAGAATACCACCAAAAAGAAAAATGACACACACGGCGTTCCCTTTTATAGGGAGTGCCGTTTTATTTTTCACCAAAATATTTTCATAAAAATCCCATCGCTTTTTCTTGATTTTTCCATTTGGATATATTATAATGTAAGATGATTAACTGTAACAAAACGAGAAGGGTGGTGGCGCAAATGGGAACGGGTTCCCGCGAAGGCGGTTTTCTGGAAGGAATCATTGACGAAGTGGTGTATTCCAACGCGGAAAACGGTTACAGCATTTGCGTTCTGGACTGCATGGGCGAGCCCGTGACATTGGTAGGCACCATGCCCTTTGTGGGGGAAGGGGAAACGGTCAAGGTGCGTGGCACTTGGACGGTTCACCCCACCTTCGGACGGCAGTTTCGGGTAGAGTATTTTGAGAAAAATCTCCCTAACTCCGCCTCCGCCATCTTGAAATATCTTGCCTCTGGCGCCATCAAGGGCATTGGCCCCGTGCTGGCGGAGCGTATCCTTGCCGCCTACGGCGAGGAGACCTTGGACGTAATTGAAAACAAGCACCGCTGGCTGTGCGACATCAAAGGGATCTCCCCCAAAAAGGCAGACGAGATCCACGAATCCTTTGTTCAGCAGTTCGGGATGCGTTCCGTCATGCTGTTCTTCGGGCAGTATTTCGGCCCTGCCTTGTCCGTGCGGATCTTCAAGCGGTTCGGCTCTGCCGCCGTGGATCTGGCCAAGCAGAACCCGTACCGTCTCTGCCGTGAGATCGACGGCATCGGCTTTGAAAAGGCGGATCAGTTCGCCCGCTCCCTGGGGTTGCCCGCCGACAGCGAGGATCGCCTTGCCGCAGGCATCGCCTACGTGATGCACACCGCCGCCTACCAAGGGGGGCATTGCCGCTTGCCCGGGGAGCTGTTGATCTCCCAGGCCTGCCGCGCCCTCACAGTAGAAGAAGCCGCCGTCCTGCGTACCTTGGAGCAGTTGACCTTGGAAAAAGAAGTGATCCGCACCGAGGAAAACGGGCAGATCTACTACGCCTTAAAAGAGTTTTTTGCCGCAGAGCAATACATTGCCGCCAAGCTGAAACGGCTGGCAAGCGAGAAGTTCCCCTACGTTCTGGAGGGTGTACAGACCCGCATTACCTATTTGGAAAAGGAATTCGGCATCACCTACGCCCCGGAACAGCGTGAGGCCATTTTCAGCGCCGTTACCTCCGGCCTGACGGTGGTCACCGGCGGCCCCGGCACGGGTAAGACCACGGTGATCCAAGCCATTCTGCAGATTTTTGAAGAATTGAAGATCTCCTGCGTGCTAGCCGCCCCCACGGGCAGAGCCGCCAAGCGTATGGCGGAAACCAGCGGCAAAGAGGCCAAAACCATCCACCGTCTGTTGGAAACAGGTTTTTCCGAGGAGCATAAGGCACGGTTTGCCCGTGACGAGGACAATCCCCTCTCCTGCAAAGCCATCATCATCGACGAGATGTCCATGGTGGACACCCTGCTCATGGAGGCCTTGCTCCGCGCCATCAAGCCCGGAACTTACGTCGTTCTCATCGGAGACGTGGATCAGCTCCCCCCCGTTGGGCCGGGAAAATGTCTTTCCGATCTGATCGATTCCGAGAAGTTCCCCGTGGTGCGGCTGAACCATATCTTCCGTCAAGCGGAAGAAAGCTTGATCATCGTCAACGCCCACCGCATCAACCGCGGGGAGGCGCCCATTCTCTCTGTGCGGGATAACGATTTCTTCTTTATGGAGCGTCACGGCGCAGAGGAGATACGGGATACCATTCTCCAGCTTTGCTCCTTCCGCCTGCCCAACCGCTACCGCATTGATCCCTTGGAGGATATCCAGGTGATCTGCTGGACCCGCAAAGGGCCGCTGGGCACGACGGAGCTGAACACCGCCCTGCAGGAAATGCTGAACCCGCCCTCCCCTAAAAAGCGGGAGAAAAAGGTGGGGAACCGCTATTTCCGCGAGGGAGACAAGGTGATGCAGATCCGCAACAACTACGATCTGCTGTGGAGTCGTGAGGACACCGAGGGCTCCGGCATCTTCAACGGGGACATCGGCAAGATCCGTTTGATCAACGTGCAAGGGGAATATATCCTCATCGATTTTGACGACCGTACCTGCGAATACGATTTCTCCCTGCTGGAGGATCTGGAGCTGGCCTATGCCATCACCACTCACAAAAGCCAGGGGAGCGAATACCGCTTCGTGGTGATGCCCTCCTTTGCGGCGGCACCGCCTCTGATGACCCGCAACCTGCTTTACACCGCGGTGACCCGCGCCAAGGAAATGGTGTGCATCGTGGGTGAGCAATACATTCTCAACGACATGGCGGAAAATCCCCGCAAGCCCAAGCGGCACACCGCCATGCCCTCCATGTTGGAGGCGTTATGAGCTACAAAGTCAAGCTTTATAATCTCCGCCGTGTGCTGTTCCCTCGCCCCTGCCTGCTGTGCAGAAGAGGTGCTTGCATCCACAGCGTGCCCGTCTGCAAGGATTGCATCGAGGATCTGCGGGCTGTTTTGAAGGAGCCCTGCCGTTTTTGCGGGCTTCCCGCCGCGGAGTGCATCTGCACCCATAACAAGGACGTAAGATTCCTTTTGTGGTATGAGCTTCCCGTCACCCGCAAGCTCATTGCCATGCTGAAATACAACGCCAAGCGTGAACGGGTGGAATTTTTGGCAGACCGCCTTGCCGCCCTTTGCACGGGGCATTACGACGGTGTGACCTACGTGCCCCGCCGCCCCAAGGAAAAACGGCTTTACGGCTATGACCACGCCAGATTGTTGGCAGAAGCGGTGGCCAAGCGACTGAACGTTCCGCTGATCTGCACCTTGGAGTGCCACGGCCATATCCAGCAGAAATTTCTCTCTGCTTCTCAGCGAGAAAAGAGTATGTTAGGCAGATACAACGCCATTCCCGAGGCGGTTTTGGCGTATCCCCGCCTCTTGTTGATGGATGACGTTTGCACCACCGGTGCTACCCTCCGCGCCTGCTCTTCTCTTTTGCGAGAGGCGGGTGCCAAGGCCGTTTCCTGCGCCGTGCTGGCCAAGGTACAGACCCACTACAAGCCTTAACTCAGAAAGGAGACCTCTCTATGACCATCCGTTCCCTCTCTGCCGGAGATCTACAGGCACAGCTTTTGCAGACAGATGACGGCGTACTGCTGCACCGCTTGGCAGACAAGAAATCCGGGCGGATCTTCTTAAAGGAGGATGGCGTGCTGTTCACCCTCACCGCCCGCAAGCTGTGGGACGGCTCCCTGCTGACGGTAAATTCCGCCGCAGGCTGGGAAAGGGTGTGTGTCAGCGGAGAGTTTCCTGCTTATACCGTCAGTTTTTTCGGGCACGAAGAGCTTCCCGGCGTGACGGTGATCCTTACCGCCGCGGCAAGCGAAACGACGCACAGCCTCTCCTGGAGCGTGACCTTACATAGCGAAAACAGGGAGTATTCCCTTTACGAATGCGATTATCCCATTCTCACCTTCGGCGCTTGCAGCCGTACCAAGGTGTTCTTCCCCTACGGATGCGGAGAGGTCTACCCCTCCATGCGCACCTTCTCTTCCCGCCAGAATTATCCCTCCTACGGCGCTTCCATGGAATACATGGCGCTGTGGCACGGCGGCGTGGAAAGGGGACTTTACTACGGTCTGCATGACCCCGCCCCCGCCTACAAAAAGCTTCATTACGAGAAGCAGGAGGGCGCACTTCCCTTCTTAAAGGCGTGTATGCCCCTTCGGGACATTGACAAAGCCGCAAACTCCCAAGCCTTAGAGGGCGTCTGCGTTTGGCGGCTCTTCGACGGCGATTGGTACGATGCCGCCATGCTGTACAAGGCGTTTTTTGAACAGCACGCCTCCTGGATGCCCGTGATGGAAAATGGCAAGCGGAAGGATACCCCGGAGTGGCTCCGCACCAATCCCCATTGGTGGCGCAAGCGGATGAAATGGGACGAAGGATTTGCCGACGAGATCATTGCGGCAGACGAAAGGCTGGGGCTTTCCTCCCCCGTGCATCTTTACGATTGGTTTCAGATCCCCTACGATACCAACTATCCCCATTACTTCCCCGCCAAGGAAGCCTTTCTCCCGGGGATGCGCAGATTGCAGGAAAAAGGCATCCGCGTAATGCCCTATATCAACGGCAGACTGTGGGATACCCACGACAAGGGCAAGGAGGACTGGCAATTCACCTCCGTCGCCCGCCCCAATTGCACGAAAAAGCGGGGCGACGAGCCCTTCTTGGAGGTCTACCCCACCTCCAACATCGAGCTTGCCATCATGTGCCCCTCCACGGCACTGTGGCAGGAAAAACAGCAGGAGATCATGAAGACCCTCTTCCACGATTTCGGCGTAGACGGGGTGTATATCGATCAGATCGGCGCGGCTCAGGCCTACCCCTGTGAGGATCCCTCCCATTCCCATCGGGCGGGAGGAGGAAGCTGGTGGGTGGAAAGCTACCGCAACCTTTTGGATCACGTGCGGCAGATCCTCCCCGAGGGAAGATGCCTCACCACGGAATGCACCTCCGATCCTTACATGAAGGACATCCAGGCCTATCTTTCCTGGATCTGGATCAAAAACGATCAAGTCCCCGCCTTTATGGCCATCTACAACGGTTACGTTGCGGTGTTTGGCAGAAATTACCTCTACGCAGGAGATTGGATCGGGGAGAACATCTTCGCCGCCCAATCCCTCACCTACGGTGAGCAGATGGGTTGGATCCTGCCGGAGACCTACCAAGCCCTCACTCATAGGGAGTTCTACGATAAATGCGCCCACACCCGCAGTGCCTTGGGCTCCTTCTTCTACGACGGCAAGCTTTTGCGTTCCCCGAAGATCGAGGACAAGACCAAGCTAAAGACCACCAAGATCAAGGTGGAGGCTTACGGCGGGCTTTTGGAGCATACCGCTACCTTCTCGGAGTGCTGGGAGAGAAGCGACGGCAAGAAGCTGTTGCTGTTGCTCAACGCCTCCCGCAAGGAGACCACTCCCACCCTTTACACCCAATTACCCGACGGAGCTTACCCCCTGCAGGGAGATCTGCAGGGCGAGGTCACGGTAACGGACGGCGCTTTGACCGTCACCTTGCCGCCCCTCTCCGTCTCCTACATCATCCTATAAGCGAGGACCCGTTATGGAGATCTGCAAGAAAAAAGGGTTGTTCTACCCCGACATTCTGTTCCCCCATATTTACGAGATCACGCCCGACTTTCTGCAACAGCAGAAGGTGAAGGGGTTGATCTTGGATTTGGATAACACCATTGCCCCCTACGAGGTGGCAGAGCCGGACGGCAAAATGGCCGCTTGGTTCCGTGCCATGAAGACGGCGGGGATCAAAATGGCCTTTGTTTCCAACAACAAGGGCGACCGCGTGAAGATCTTTAACCGCACCTTGGGACTGCCCTTGTTTGCAGGGGCGAAGAAGCCCTTTACCAAGGGGGTTCGCGCTGCATTGTCAGCGTTACAGCTCACCCCCGAGGAGGCGGCAGGTCTGGGCGACCAGATCTTTACCGATTGTCTCGCCTGCCACCGCGCAGGGCTGAGATTTTACCTTGTCCCCCCCATCAAGGACAAAAAGACCCCCTTCTTCCGTTGCAAGCGCTTTTTGGAAAAGCCCTTTGTGGGGAAGTTCAAGTATTACCGTACCTATCTCTCAAGGACCCAATCGGTCTAAAAAAGGAGCTATCCCATGATCCCTCTTTTCGGACCCGGAGGCAACTCCGAAGCCTTTAAGCGTGCAGGCTACCGCTCTTCCTTGGACGCTCCCCGCTTCGTCAGAGAGTGCGGGCTGGACGCCTATGAATACGAGGCAGGGCAAGGCATTGCAGGCTCTCCCGAGATGCTGGCCGCCTTGGGGCAGAACGCCGCCCTTTTGGGGGTGAAGGTGTCCTTCCACACCCCATATTTTATCTCCCTTTCCTCTGTAGAGCCGGAGAAGCGGGTGAAAAGCGTGGGCTATCTGTATGAATCCGCCGTCGCTTCCTCCCTTTTGGGAGCGGAGACCATGGTGGTGCATACCGGCTCCGCCGCAAAGATCTCCCGCGCCACCGCTATGGAATACGCCGCCGAGACCCTGCTGATGGCGGATCAAATGCTCTGCGAAAACGGATTTGCCGTAAAGCTGGGGCTGGAGACCATGGGCAAGCAAAATCAGCTTGGCACGTTGGAAGAGGTGCTGACCCTCTGCAAGCTTTCTCCCCGTTTTTACCCCGTGGTGGATTTTGGGCACATCAATGCCAGAGAACAGGGTATCCTAAAAACGGAGGACGATTTTAAGTATATTTTCGACCGCATTGCCAAGGACCATTCTCCCGAGGCGGCGGAAACCCTCCACTGCCATTTCTCCCGTATCGAATACACCGAAAAAGGGGAAAAACGGCATCTCACCTTTGAAGACGAGACCTACGGTCCCGACCACCGCCCCTTGTTGCGTGCCATCAAGGAGTTGGGCATCTCCCCCACGCTGATCAGCGAATCTGCGGGAACTCAATCCGAGGATGCCCTCACCATGAAGGAGTATTATCTCTCACTATGAAGAAATTTTGGCAAACCGCTTGGCAAAAGAAGCCCTTCCGCATCGCCTTTTGGTGTGGTGTAGGAGTTTTCTCTGCCTGCGCCTTGCTGGTGCTGGTATGCAATCTCATTGTGATCCTCACCGCTTACCCTCACAGGGAAGACCCCGAGATCCTGTTTGACTCGGAGGAGACCTATGATTGCATTCTGGTGCTGGGAGCGGGGATCAAGGCGGACGGCACCCTCTCCAACCTTCTGCGGGACCGCATGACCATGGGGATCCGCTTGGCAGAAGAGGAGAAAGCCCCTGTTTTGCTCCTCACCGGAGACGGGCAAGCCCCTGCCACCTACGACGAGGTGGGTGCCATGGCGGCCTACGCCATAGAGCATGGCATCAGCGAAACGTTGATTGTACAAGACCCCTACGGGCTTTCCACCTATGAAAGCCTTTGGCGGGCAAAATACGTTTACGGCATGAAAAAGGTGCTGATCGTCACCCAAAATTTCCATCTTGACCGCGCCCTTTACTTGGCGGATCGCTTGGGGCTGGAATGCACGGGGGTGGAATGCGACATCACCATGGCGTTGCCCATGAACCATTTGCGGGAGTTTGCCGCCCGTATCAAGGCCCTCTATCAAGGGCTGACCTTACCCGAACTTGATGCACAGAAAGGATAAATGACCATGATCTTTCACGAACTTACCATTCACACCAACACCTTGGGAAGCGAGCTGGTAGGCGGCGTCCTGATGGGCGCAGGCGTCTCCTGCTTCGTTACCGAGGATTTCAACGACTTAAACGAAGTCATCGAGGAAAAATCCATTCCCTTTGATTACATCGAGGATGCCCTCCTTGCCGATCCCGGCGAGGTGAAGGTAAAGGTCTACCTTGCCTGCAACGAGCAGGGCAAGCTCCAGGAGGAAGAGATCCTCTCCGGCATCGCCGCTTTGAAGGATGCGGGAGAGTTTGATCTGGGCTCTCTGGAGGTCACCTTCTCCCACGTGGACGAGAAGGACTGGGCGGATAACTGGAAGCAGTTCTTCCATCCCCTGCCCATCGGCAACCGCTTTATCGTCAAGCCCACTTGGGAGGAATATACCGGCGACGATCGCATCGTTTTGGAGATCGACCCCGCCTCCTCCTTCGGTACCGGTCAGCACGAGACCACTGCCCTTTGTCTGGAGGAGCTGGAGGACATGGAGCTTGCCGGCAAGTCCCTTTTGGACATGGGCTGCGGCAGCGGCATTTTGGGCATCGGCGCGGCACTTTTGGGCGCGGAGGACGTGGTCTGCGTGGACATTGAGCAGATCGCCGTAGAGACCACCCGTGAGAACGCCGCCATCAACGGCTTGAAAGCGGGCGTGCTGAAGGCTTATCACGGCAACATCCTCACCGATGAAGCGCTTTGCAACACCGTCATGGAGGCAGACCGCTACGATTTCATCGCCGCCAACATTGTGGCAGACGTGATCATCGCCATGCTTCCCATGTTCAAAACCTGCTTGAAGCGCGGAGGCACCATGGTGCTTTCCGGCATCATCTCCCCCAAGAAGGACGTGGTTTTAGACGCCCTTTTGAAGGCGGGCTTTACCGTTTCCACCGCAAGAGAAAAGAATGATTGGGCGGTGATCGTGTGCCAAAAGTAACCCACGAAGCCCGTATGCGGGAGCTGGAGGCTCTGCTGGAGCATCATTCCCGCTTGTACTATGAATTGGACACCCCCGAGATCGAGGACGCGGAATACGACAAGCTGTTCCGCGAGCTGCAGGATCTGGAGGCGGCTCACCCCGATTTGGCTTCCCCTACCTCCCCCACCAAGCGTGTGGGCGGCAGAGTGGCGGAGCGGTTCGAAAAGGTGCGCCACCAAGGGCGCATGGGCTCTCTCTCCGACGTGTTCTCCGAGGAGGAATTCCTCGCCTTTGACGACCGCGTGCGGGAGGTAACGCCCCGTGCCGTTTACTGTGTGGAATGCAAGTTTGACGGTCTTTCCGTGGCCTTGGAATACAGAGATGGCAAGTTCGTCCAAGGACTTACCCGCGGGGACGGCGAATACGGCGAGGACGTTACGGACAACCTGATGACCATCCGTTCCCTGCCTTTAACCTTAAAGGAAGCCGTTCCCCACCTCATCGTCCGCGGCGAGGTATATATGCCCAAGGAGGTGTTCGCCTCCTTGAACAGAACCCGCGAAGAAAACGGCGAGAAGCTGTTCGCCAACCCCCGCAACGCGGCGGCAGGCTCTCTCCGTCAGCTGGACAGCCGTCTTTGCGCACAAAGAAAATTGGATCTCTTTGTCTACAACATTCAGCTTTGCGATACCCCCCTGCCCCTTTCCCATTTTGACACGCTGGAATGGTTGCGTCGGCTGGGCTTCCCCGTTTCCCCCTTGAATAAGCGTTGCGCCTCTGCGGAAGAGGCCGTCTTGCGCATCCGCGAGATCGGGGAAATGCGCAGGGAGCTTCCCTTTGACATCGATGGCGCCGTCATCAAGGTGGATGACGTTTCCATGCGGGAGGAATTGGGAGAGACAGCCTCCGTTCCCCGCTGGGCGGCAGCTTACAAATATCCCCCCGAACGGGCAGAGACCGTGGTGCGGGAAATTCAGATCCAGGTGGGCAGAACCGGCGTGCTGACACCCCGTGCCGCCATGGATCCCGTTTTGGTGGCAGGCTCCACCGTCAGCTACGCAACCCTTCACAATATGGATTTCATTGCCGAAAAGGACGTCCGCGTAGGCGACACGGTAGTGCTTCACAAGGCGGGGGACATCATCCCCGAGATCCTCTCCGTGGTGCAGGAAAAACGCCCCGCAGGGACGGTTCCCTTCTCCATGCCTACCCACTGTCCCTCCTGCGGAGAGTCCGTCTACCGCGAGAACGGCGAGGCGGCGGTGCGGTGCATCAACCCCGATTGCCCCGCACAGCTGGAGCGTCGGATCATTCACTTCGTCTCCCGTGATGCCATGGGCATCGACTTCCTTGGGGAAAGCAATATCCGCACCATGGTGGGCGCAGGACTGCTGACGGGAGTTGCAGATCTCTACGACCTCACGGAGGAGAAGATCCGCTCCCTGGGTAGCGGCTACGGCGAAAAAAGTGCCTCCAACATCCTCTCCGCCATCGAAAAGAGCAAGGATGCGGGGCTGGCACGGCTGTTGTTCGCCTTGGGCATCCGCCACATCGGCGAAAAAGCAGGTCAACTCTTGGCGGCAAAATTCCCCAACATGGAGGCTTTGCTGGCGGCAGATAAGGATACCCTTCTGTCCGTGGACGAGATCGGCGAGGAAAGTGCCGCGGCCCTTCTGCAATTCCTGGGAAGCGAACACACCAAGCAGTTGATCGCCCGCTTGCAAACCGCAGGGGTCTCCCTGGAAAGCAAGCAGGAGCGCAAGGGCGACAAGCTGGCGGGCCTTACCGTGGTCTGCACCGGCACCCTCCCCACCTTGAAGCGCAACGAGGCAGAAGCCTTGATCCGCGCCCACGGAGGCAACCCCGCCTCCTCCGTTTCCAAAAAGACTGCCTACGTGGTGGCAGGAGAAGCGGCGGGAAGCAAGCTGGCCAAGGCACAGTCCTTGGGTGTCCCCGTGCTCACCGAAGAAGAATTTATAAAATTATTGGAATCATAAACCGAAAGGAACTACCCACATGAACGCATTGGATTTTTCCCGTCTCCCCGTAACCAATGAAGCGGACGTGGTGGTTTGCGGCGGCGGCACTGCCGGCGTATTCGCCGCTATCGCCTGCGCACACCAAGGGAAGGACACCCTGCTCATTGAGCAGTTTGGCTCTTTGGGCGGCACCGCTACCAACGGTCTGGTTACCCCTTTGATGACCGTACACATCCCCGGCAATCCCCAGTGCTCTTATCTGTATAATCAGCTCCAGGAAAAGCTGTTGGCTCTGGGCGCAGGCAACAAGGGCGGTACCGCCTTTGATCCCCTGCTCCTCCGCTACGCCTTGGAGCAGATGTGCGTAGAGGCAGGGGTTCGTCTGCTGTACCACACCTTCATTCCCGAAGTGATCAAGGAAGGCGACGACGTTACCGCCGCGGTCATCGCCAACAAGGCAGGTCTCTCCCTGGTCAAGGGTAAGATCTTCATCGACGCCACCGGCGACGGCGATATTGCTGTCCGCGCAGGGGCAGAGTACAACAAGGGCAATCCCGAGACCGGCAAGAACCAGCCCATGTCTCTCCGTTACATCATCGACGGCATCGATATGATCGCTTTGGGCGAGTTCTTCAGCGCAGAGGCTCAGCGCACCGGCGTCAACGGCGCCGCCAGCGTATGGAACAATGGCGTGGAAATGTACGCCCATTGCTGCCGCGGAAACGCCGTTACCCTCACCAAGCTGTTTGAAGAGGCCATCGAGGCAGGCGACCTCATCGTAGAGGATCACATCTACTGGCAGGCCTTCGGTATGCCCGGCAGATACGGCTCCATCGCCTTCAACTGCCCCGAGTTCTTTGAGAACATCGACGGCACCAACCCCGAGGATCTCAGCATCTCTCAGGTGAAGGGCAAGGAAGCCATCGTCAGACAGCTGGCCTTCTACAAGAAGTACATGAAGGGCTTCGAGAAGGCTTACATCGCGGAGATCGCTCCCATGGTGGGCGTCCGCGAGAGCCGCGAGATCATCTGCGACCACGTGCTCACCGCCGAGAACATCCTTGGCAAGCAGAAATTTGAGGATGTGATCGCACAGTCCAACTACCCCATCGATATCCACGGCAAGCAGTTGACCAACCGCTATCTCATCGAGCCCGCCGACGACGGCAAGCCCTGGTATGAGATTCCCTTCCGTTCCTTGATCGTTAAGGGCATCGACAACCTGCTGGTGGTAGGCAGATGTATCGGCGCTGAATTCATTGCAGAAGCCAGCGTTCGTATCCAGCCCACCGCACGCTCCACCGGCGAGGCCGCAGGCATCGGTGCAGCCTTGGCAATCGAAGCAGGCAAGTCTATCCGTGCGATCAGCGGCGCAGACATCCGTGCCATTATGATCGAAAAAGGCGCAAAGTTCGCATAAGAAAGCAGAAAAAGAACTCCCGAAAAAGGAGTTCTTTTTTTTGCAAATTATCAATCAAAGGTGATTTCACCAAAAGACAGAGTACCATCCACCATGCTCTCAAAAAATGCCAGATAGCGGGTATTTCCGTTTTCGTCGGTATAGGAAAAGCCGCGGTTGACATGGATATCGTTGATGTAGGTGTGAAGGATGAAAGGCGTTCCGGGGGTGCAGTCTCCTATCTCGTAAAGTGTCTCGCCCAACTGCCTATATTCCGACTCGTCTATCTCCACGAAGCAGAGATCTTTGATGGGAGCCGTCACCTCGATCAAAAGATGGTACGTAGGGTCTTTCTTTTTCGGATCGTAAACATGGGTGTAGTTCTCGGTGTCTGCCAACTGTTCATCCGTAGCGCGTCTAAACAACACCTGGGGAACAGGCTCCCAATTCTCCAGATCGGTGGAGGTGAAGCAGAGGCATTGGTTATAGCTCTGTGCTCTGATGGTGATGGTATACACGCCGTTTTCCAGGGTGATGTCCTCAAGATCCCACTCCTCATCCGGATCGCGGGGGAGGTTGTTCAGACCTGTCATGTTCTCCCAGGTCTTGCCGCCGTCGGTGGTGTAGTACACGTGTCTTGCCAGATCGGTATCAAAATTGCACAGGAAGGCGATCACGCCGAAATCTTCCGTGAGGAAGGTGCTGTAATAGACGGAGTCGTGGGAGGTGCCGCCATTGGGAGAGCTTGATTTGTCTACCAGCTCCCAGCTCACGCCGCCGTCGGTGGTCTTCAGCACCTGTGCCAGATATTCCGTGCCGCTTCCGTTGTCCCGAATTCCGAACACCATCAAATAGCCGGTCTTCTCGGTAACGGGATGGTAGGAATAGCTGGCAGCGTGCACCTCGGGAACGTCGATCACAGTCTTGGTGGGTTCTGCTTTGCCTTTTTCAAAGCGGTACATCATGGGCTTGTAGTAATAGTCCTCAAGCCCGGTATTGTCGGCTACAAAGCCCAATGCGATGTCTCCCGTAACGTCCAGCGTGATAGACTTGTCCACGATAAAGTATTGCTCCCAATCGAAGACGTAGAAGACGGATGCCGAATGGTGTACCAGGACGGCGTAATCGTCGTAATAGGTGGCAGGATAGTTCTTAAACAGCTGGGAAAGATCCTCGGGCAGTGCATAGCCCAGCACTTGATCGGTAATGTCCTCAAACCATTCATCGCCGTTTTGCAGGTTCTGCACCCGTGCGTAATACCGTCCGCAGAAGGAGACGCCCCAGGTTTCCGCCGCGGAATAAGAGGCGGAGCCTTCGATGTAGAAGGGGCTGTTATAGCCGTCGGAGATTACCTCCAAGGTTTCGGTATATTCGTACAGCCAGCCCTTTTCCGCATCCTCTTTCACCCCGCGGAAGGTGTAGAAGGTGACGGGGAAGCCGGCTCTGTCAAAGAACATAACGTATTTGTTGGTGACGGAGGCACCGGGGGTGGCGTTTTGGAAGTCGTTGCTCAGCTCTTCTGCGGTTGCGGAACGGAAGTGAACGGTGTCGGGGGACAGGGTGGTGACCCGTTGCTTGGCAAGGTCGTTAGTAAGAAGGCTTTTGGAAAAGCTAAAGGACATTTCCTCATACGTGTTATAGTGCTTGTCGAAGAACACCGCCTGCAATTCTACGGTTTCCACAAGGCTGCCTCCTTTTTTCCCCACCACAAAGCTTGTGATCTGCAAACGGGGGTCTGCGGTGTAAAAGACGGGCTGGATCTTGCCGGTCTCGATATCAAAGCACCACAGCTCGCCCCCTTGCACCACGGTGCCGTGGTCAAGCTGAACGACAAACAGCAGCTTTTGATTGTGCAACCAGCCGAGAAAGGAGACGGTTTTATCCTCTTCCGGGTCGCAAAGGTACAGCTTTCTTTTGCGGTTTTCGGAAAGATCGTAAAGATAGGTTTCCGTCTCGCCCTCACGCTCAAAGTTGTTGAAGGCGACGGTCTCTCCGTCGGGAGAAATGGCGACGTAGCCCGTCCTCAGGTTGCTGTCGCGAAGGAGCTCCACGTAGGTGCCGCCGTTTTTCTGCACCAGTACGTGCTTTTGGTCGGCGGGAGCGTAGGGATCCTCCAGCACCATCAACCCGTTCTCGAAGGTGCGCAATACCTCCATGTCGGAATAGGTTGCGGAAGGTTGGAATTCCTCGGGAGCGGATTCCTCGGGAGCGGATTCCTCGGGAGCGGATTCCTCGGGTACGGAGTGATCGGATTCGGAGGCGGACTCCTGAGGCAGGGAGCTGTGGGAAACGGAGATCTCCTCGCTGCTTTCCGCCTCGGGCGCAGAGGATTCTGCAGGCTTTGCCTGCTCCCCGCAGGAGGCGAGGAGCAGACAGAGCATAGTGAGTAAGATGATTGTTTTTTTCATGGATTCTCCTTTTTCACTTCGTCAAGGATCTCACTTCATGCTGGAAGAGAGCTCGCTGTATTTGCGTACTCCATTCTCGTTCAGGTAAGAGTACCCGCAGATGGGAATGACATCGTTGATATAGGTATGGATGATCAAAGGCTGACCGGGGACGAGGTTGGTTTCGTACAAGGTCTCACGGATATAGTCAAGACCGTCTTCGGTAAGGGCTTCAAAGCGGAAGCTTTCAATAGGAGCGAATACCTGCACCAAGATATAGGCGTTGTACATACCGTATTTCTCGTATGCCTCGGTGTCGTAGAAATGGGTGTAGTTCTCGGTGTCTGCGATCTGTTCATCCGTGGCGTCGCTTAACAACACCTGAGGAACAGGCTCCCAATTCTCCAGATCGGTGGAGGTGAAGTAGATGTATTGGTATTGGTCATAGCCCGCATCGATCTTGATGGTATACACGCCGTTTTCCAGGGTGATGCCACGAAGATTCCACTCCTCATCCGGG
>JAFYNA010000139.1 GCA_017549925.1 Clostridia bacterium
CAGGCCAGCATTTGGGCGTAAAGCTCCGCCGCAGAGGTGGGAGAATGGAGAATGCCAACGGTGAAAGCCTTCTCCGGCGGCACCAAGGCTCTGCCCAAGCGGGTGCAGAACACCCCGTCTATCACAGCACGCTCCCCGGAGATCCCCTCCTCGTCAAACAGCCTGCCCGTCACCCTGCCAAAGGCAAAGCGACCCTCGCGGCGGTGGTTATCCACCCGCATCCCGCCGCCCAGCTTGGTGCCCCGAGGCAGAACGGTGCCCTTTTCCAGCACCGTATTCTCCCCGATGATACAGCCCTCGGGAACGATACAGTCCTCTCCCACCACAACCCCGGCGCAGAGGATGCTGTTTTCCACCACAGCCCCCTTTTCCACGGTAACGCCGCGGTGCAACACGCTTTCCTTTACCCGTGCCTCGGGGTGGATCACACATTCCTCCCCCATCACCGTCTCCCCTCGGGAGAGAGTCATGTTACAGCGGTAATAGGTCTCGGGGGTGCCGATGTCGAACCACATCCCCTCCATCACCTCGCCGTGGACGGGAACGCCTTCCTCCAAAAGGGAGGGGAAGAAATCCCTGCCGAAATCGTACTTCACCCCTGCGGGAATGCGCTCCAAAAGGCTTTTGTCCAAAATATAGATCCCCGTGGAGATGAGATCGGAGAAGGTGTCCCGCCAGGTGGGCTTTTCCAAAAAACCGCGGATCTTCCCGCCGGAGAGGGAGACGATGCCGAACTCCCCGGGGGTCCCCGTACGCTTCAGCAGAATGGTGGCCTTCCGCCCCTCTTTTTTGTGCCGCTCCATCACAGAAGCCAAGTCAAAATCCGTGACCGTGTCCCCGGAGATCACCAAAAAGGTGTCCTCCAGCAGATGGGCGATGGCCTTGACGCTTCCCCCACTGCCCAAGGGGAGCTTCCCCTTCACCATGGTGAGAGGGAGGTTGGGGTCCTTGTAGCTGTCAAAGCTCTCCGGCAGGGCGCATACCGTCACCGCCACGGGGGTGATGCCCTGCTTTTTCAAAAGAGAGGTGATCCCCGTGATCACGGGCACTCCCGCCACGGGCACCAAGGGCTTGGGCAACGTGTCGGTAATGGGGGCGAGACGGCTTCCCATGCCCCCTGCCAAGATCACCGCAGGGTGCAAAAGTGCTTCTTGTTTCATCTTTTTCGAGTCCTTTCGAGGTTTTTTCTTATTGTGCGCGGAAAAAGGAGCGGCAATTCAAAAAAACGCGGGAAATTTTCTTGCAAAAGCGGGGAAACTATGGTATTCTATGGAAGAAGAGAATTGCTTTTCAAAAAAGGAGTGCCTTTGATGGAAAAAAGACTGGATAAATTGTTTGCGAAAATTTATACCCCCCTGTCCGAGCTTTCCGCCACAGCCTATTGCTCCCCCGAGCCCCTCCCCTTTGGGGAAAAGGAGACGGGAACACAGCTTCCCTTGACGGGTGGCACCCGCTGGGGCAAGGGCTGGGATTGCGCTTGGATCCGTTTGGAGGGGGAGATCCCCCTGCCCATGGAGGGCAAGCTCCCCGCGTTGCTTTTGGACGTGGGAGGAGAAGCCTGCCTTTACGATGAGGACGGCGTGCCTCTGAAGGGCTTTACCAACGTGCAGAGCGAGTTCACCGTTGCCTTGGGCAAGCCTGCCAAGCAGGCCTACCTCCTGCCGGAAACGTATTACGGCAAGAAGGTCACCTTCTGGGTGGATTGCGGTGCCAACGATCTCTTCGGCGCAAAGCCGGAGAACGGCATTTACATCCGCGGCGAGAGCGCTTACTGTGACGTTGCCACCCGCGATCTCTACTACGATCTGGAGATCTTGGCCTACGTAGGCAAGTATTCCCCCGATGAAAAGGCGCGGAAAGAGGCTTGGGATTGCTTTGAGCAGGCGTATACCGCCGCTTCTCGCGAGATGGCAGGGGAATTTTTGGCAAAGAAGTCTGTTTCCGACTTCACCGTGACCGTTTTGGGGCACGCACATCTGGATCTGGCGTGGCTGTGGCCCATCCGCGAGACCAAGCGGAAGGCTCTCCGTACCCTTTCCACGGTGGTGGCCCACATGGAGCGGTATCCCGACTATAAATTCGGCGTTTCCCAGCCCCAGCTTTTGGCTTGGGTGAAGGAAATGTCCCCCGCCCTTTTTGAAAAGCTGAAGAAGCTTCACAAGGAGGGTCGCTTGGAGCTGCAAGGCGGTATGTGGGTGGAATCCGACACCAACCTCCCCGGCGGGGAAAGCCTTGTGCGCCAGCTTCTCTACGGTATGCAGTTCTGGAAGGAGGAGTTCGGCTTCACCCCCGAGATGGTGTGGCTTCCCGACGTGTTCGGCTACTCCGCCCAGGTGCCCCAGCTGATGAAGCAGGCGGGACTTCCCTATTTCTTGACCACCAAGCTTTCCTGGAACGGAGTGAACAAATTCCCCTACGCTTCCTTCCGCTGGCAGGGCATCGACGGCAGTGAAGTGCTGGCACATATGCCCCCCGAGGGCAACTACAACTCCGCCGCAAGAGCGGACTCCTTTGCCAAGGCTGTGTCCGGCAGTCCCGAGAAGGAGATCTTCCCCGGCGCCATGCTGCTTTACGGCATCGGAGACGGTGGCGGCGGCCCCGGCATGGAGCATTTGGAGCGATTGAACCGTGAGAAAGACCTTTACGGCCTGCCCAAGGTAAAGCAGGGCTTCGGCGAGGACTTCTTCCGTGAGTTAGCCCCCTGCAAGGAAAAGCTCCCCTCCTGGAAGGGTGAATTGTACCTGGAAAAGCACCAGGGCACCTACACCACCCAAGGCAGAACCAAAAAAGGCAACCGCCTTTGCGAGAAATATTTCCACGAGATCGAGCTGCTGGCCTCCATGGCACTTTGCCTGCGGAAGGGTTACGTTTACCCCAAGGCAGAAATGGACGCTTTGTGGCAGGAGGTACTGCTGTACCAATTCCACGATATCCTTCCCGGCTCCTGCATCGCAAGAGTTTATAAGGAGGCGGAGGTACGCTACGGCGAGATCATCGCAAAGCTGCAAGCCATCAAGGCAGAGCTTCTCTCCCTGCTTCTTGTCGGAGAGGGAGAAAGTCTGTTCAACGCTTCTTCCTACGCCGACAGCTACCCCGTGAAGACGGAGAACGGCTATCTGCTCCAGAAAGGGTCGGCAGAACCCCTTTGCTTCACCCCCTTTGCCCGCAAGCGTGGGCATAAGATGCAGTACAGCCGCGACTTTATGGAAAACAGCCATGTACGGGTGGAATTCCTCCCCGACGGCAGTATCGCCTCCATCTGTGACAAGGAGGGTAAAAACTACCTCCGCGGCGCAGGCAACAAGCTCCGTGTCTTTGCAGACAACGAGGACGGATGGGAGGTTCCCAAGCCCGAACAGCTTACCAAGGAGTTCCCCGTCAAGCTCACCTCCGTCCGCGTTTCCCAGAAGGGGGCGGCGTTGGTGCGTACCTCCCGTTACGTTTGCGGCAAGAGCGTGATCCTGCAACAAGTGATCCTGCGGGAGGGTAGTCCCAGAATCGACTTTGTCACCAAGGTGGAGTGGAAGGACTCCCACCGCATCCTCCGTGCCTCCTTCCCCATGGCGGCCACCGCCGAAAACGCCCTCTGCGGCATTCAGTTCGGCGCAGTGAACCGTCCCACCACCCAAAACACCACTTGGGAGCAGGCAAAGCGAGAGGTTTGCTTCCATAAATACGTGGATCTTTCCGACGATGAGCGGGGTGCGGCATTGATGTCCGACTGCAA
>JAFYNA010000016.1 GCA_017549925.1 Clostridia bacterium
CTGTAAAACCGAATAAAAAAACGACAAAGGGGAACTTTTTGAAAAAAGTTCCCCTTTTGATCCCTTCAAAAACTTCTCGTTCCGAAAACTGTCGTTTTCGAGCTTTGAAGTCATCCTCTTTTCCTTTGCATGTAAAAAGACCTGCGGTCACCCACAGGCCTTTTTTTGTGCTTGAATTAGTCTAAGTTCTTAAAGATCTCCGTGGTCTCGTTCATGGCTTTTTCAACGCCGCTGGCAATGGTTTCCCAAGAGGAAACGAAGGTGTTGGTGCCGGACCAAGCGATGTTGTTCATAAAGCCGGTGATGGAGTTGGAGTCAGCCTCGCCGGTACCGCCCCAGTTGAACACGGTGCCGAAGTCGTAGGTGCGGGAGTCGAAGATCAGATCCATCATTGCTTCGCTTTCGTCATCCTGGATCTTACGCTCCTTCATGATAACCTCGATGTAAGCCTCGGTAACGGTATCGGTAGAAGCCTGCATCATGGCGTCGATCACGATGGCGGACATTTCAACGTCCTTAGCGTTGACGGGGATGGCTACGCAGGAAGCGTAAATGGTGGAAACGCGGCAGTAGTAGTTTTCCTGTGCCTCGTCGTACTTGGGAGTGGGCAGAACGCCGAAGTTACAATCGTATTCACCCAGAGCCAGGATGGAGTTCAGTGCAACCGCACGGAACAGACAGCGCTGAGATGCGATGGCCTCGGTAGCGGCAACCCAAACGGTCTTGCCGTCTGCCACTGCGGAGGAGCCGAAGCCTCTGGAGGTGTTGTCGATCTGACCGCAAGCGGTAGGATCGTTTACCAGATCAAAGATCTTGTTGAAGACCTTGGTAGCGTTCTCGGAGTAAACGGTGATGATGGGCTCATCGTTGTTGTCCTTGTCGGTGAAGCGCAGACCTGCGCCGATGAACATACTGGAGATGAAGTTGTGGTTTACAAGGAAGCCGTACTTATCCATGTGGGTCCAATCGGGGTTGTCGTCATACTGCGCGGTAACGGTTCTTGCCATTTCGCCCAGTTTGTCAATGGTCCACTTACCGTCCTTAACCAGATCGTAGGGGCTTTCCAGATTGTAGTCAACCACAACGTCCTTGTTGAACAGCAGAACGTGGGTAACGTCGGAAGCCAGCAGAGTCATATCACCGGTGAGGAAGTAGTTCTTGCCGCCGATGGAAAGACCCTGTACACAGCCCTGGTCGTAGTAGGGCATCTCCTTGTTGATCAAGCCGTCCAGAGAAGCCAGGTCAACGAAATAGCCCTGCTGAGCAGCCTTAGCAGCTGCGGGAACGTAAGGCATTACCACGTCGTATTCGCTGATACCCGCGGTAGCGTTTTCCGTCAGAGTGTTGCTCATCTCCGTAGAGGAAGAGGTGCGGTACTCCTCGATCTTAACGCCGAATCTTTCCTCAACCAGATTGTTGCGGTCGAGGATGGCGCCGTTCAAGGTTTCGTAGGAAGCCTCGTGGGGCATAACCTCTACGGACTTGTAGGTGTCCATATAGTCGCCCTCTACCAGGAAGCGAACGGTTTCGCCTTCGTAGTTGATCTCGGGCAGGTTGGAAAACAGTACGAATTCTTCTTCCTTGGATACTTCAGATTCCGAAGAAGCGGAATCGCCTGCAGAAGAAGTGTCAGCATTGCTGTTGCTTTGGCAAGCCACAAGGCTCAAAAGCAGCAAAAGCGCCAGCGCAAGGGAAAAAAATCTTTTCATACCTTAGCACTCCTTATAACACAAAATCAATCGTTGAGATAAGCTTCTACGGTGTCCTCCATAGCGGTGATAACAGAGGATTCAATTGCTTCCCACTGAGAGGTGAAGGTGTTGGAGCCGGAGATGGCGATAGCGTTCATAAAGCCGGAGATGGAGTTCAAGTCAGCCTCGCTGGTGCCGCCCCAATGATAGATGGAAGCCAGATCGTAAACACGGCCGTCGAAGATATACTGCAGCATCTCGGAGCTGTCGTTATCGGCAACCTTACGGTCCTGCATGATGGTTTCAAAGTAAGCGTACTTGGTGGTCTCGGTGGAAGCCTGCATCAGAGCATCGGTGATGATGGCGGACATATCGGGATCTTTTACGTTCTTGGGAATGGCTACGCAGGTAGCGTATACGGTGGAAACGCGGGAATAGTACTGATCCTGCGCCTCGTTCAGCTTGGGAGTGGGCAGAACGCCGAAGTCGCATTCGTAGTCGCCCTGATCGAAGATGTCGATGACTGCCATTGCGCGGAACAGAGCGTTCTTCTCTGCGATGGATTCAAGAGCTGCTACCCAAATGCCCTTACCTGCGTTGGTAGCGGCAGCGTAGTAGCTGTTGCCGGAAGCGCTGAACTGGCAAACGCCGGAGGTATCGGTTACGAAGGAATAGATCTTGTCGTATACGCGGGAAGCGCTTTCGCTGTCAACGGCGATGATGGGCTCGTCGTTGTTGTTCTTGGTGGTGAATCTCTCGCCTGCGCCGATGTAAAGGCTGTTTACGAAGTTGTCGTTAATCAGGAAGCCGTAGGTATCCTTGTGAGTCCATTCGGGATTGTCGTCGTCATTGGAGGTAACAACGCGGCTCATTTCCAGCATCTTATCGATGGTCCATTTGCCGTCCTTGACCAGCTCAAAGGGATTGTCCAGGTTGTGGTCGCCGATCATCTCTTTGTTGAAGATGATAGCGTGGGTGCAAGCCAAGGACAACAGGGACAGGTCACCGGTAACGAAGTAGTTCTTGCCTGCTACGGAAAGGTCGTTTACAGAGCCCTGGTCGTAGTAGAACATTTCAAGGTTGATGTCCTCCAGCTCGTTCAGGTCGTAGAAATAACCCTCCAGCGCCAGAGTGGCGGCATCGCTCATGTAGGGCATAGCCATATCGTATTCACTGATACCTGCAACGGCGTTGGTGGTAAGGGTGGAAACCATTTCACCGTGGGAGGAGGTGCGGAATTCCGTGAACTCCACGCCGAAACGTTCAGCGATGAGGTCGTTACGGTCGCCCACAGCCTTCTTCAAAGTGTCGTAGGAGCTTTCCTGAGGCAGGAATTCCATGGACATATAGGTGCCCATGTAGTCGCCTTCAACGATCACGGAGAAGGTATCGCCACCGTAGTTCACGTCGGGCAGGTTGGAGAAGAGAACGAATTCCTCTTCTTGCGAGGTCTCCTGAGAAGCATCGCTTCCGCCGGAGGAGGGAGTGGAAGTAGTGGTTGCGGGACTCTTGCTGCAAGCGGTAATCAGCAGAGAAAGCATGAGA
>JAFYNA010000140.1 GCA_017549925.1 Clostridia bacterium
AAGGCCATGAGCCGCTACAACCGCAACCCCCAGAAAAAGAGCCCTCAATGATTGCAGAGATCAGTCGGCAGTTTGCCAAGGATAAAGAATACTTAGCGCTCATAGAGAGCCTGCGCGAGAAGAACACACCCCGTACCGTAACCGGGATGTGCGATTCGTCGCGCCCTTTTTTCGCCGCCTCTCTCTTAAAAGAGCGCGGAGGGAAGGCCCTGCTGGTGGTTCCCGAGGAAAAGGATGCCTATGCCATGCAGAAGATCCTGTCCGTTTGGTTCCCCGGAACCTTGGTCTATCCCTCCAGAGATTTTGTTTTTGAGAACGTCAGCGCCTATTCCCATGAGTGGGAGCACGAGCGTTTGAACGTGTTAAAAAGCGTTTGTGACGGGAATTACGACGTGATCGTTACCGTTCCCGATGCCTTGATGGAATACACCGTTCCTGCCGAGGTGCTGAAGGGCCAAACCGTCAATCTGCGTCTGGGTGACGAGCTTTCCGTAGACGACCTTTGCAGACGGCTGGAGGTCATGGGCTACGTACGTACCGACGTGGTGGAGGGCGTAGGACAGTATTCCCTTCGCGGAGGCATTGTGGATGTATTCACGCCCCAGTACCGCGAGCCGCTTCGCATCGACTTTTTCGGTGACGAAGTGGATCTCATCGGCTTCTTCGACGTTATGGGACAGCGCACGGTGGACAACGCCGTTTCCGCGCAGATCATTCCCTGCACCGAGTTTATCCCCGACGAAGGAGCGTACCTCCGCTTGGAAAAGGAGCTTTCAGCTTTGCTGAAATCCTTCTCCGGGGAGGAAAAATACCGCGATCAGCTCAAGCTTGAACTGGAGACCGTCCGCTCCCGTGGGAAATTGCGCTTCTCCGACCGTTATTACGGTGTGCTATATAATAAGGAATATTCCTTGACCGATGCCATGGATAAGGATTGCTTGACCTTGGTCTTTGATTCTGTCCGCGTGCTGGAGCGCGCCAAAGGCTTCTACAGCGAGACCTTCGGGGTGCTTTCCCGCCTGGCGGAAAACCGTCTTTGCCGTCTGGCCTCCGGCTTACCCTTGATGGATCGTGAGCTGTTTGCGGTATCCATGCCCGGGCAGGTGGTTTTGGTGGATCTCTTCGCCCATGCTGGCACCGAGTTTGGAGAAGGGGAGACCTTCCTTTTGGAGACCCGCAGTATCTCCGGCTTCGGCAATCATTTCGATATGCTTTGCGACGAGGTGGAGGAGCTCTGCAAAAAGAAGAACGAGATCCTGTTCCTGACCGACGGGGAACGCCCTGCGGCAAATCTGCTGACGGTATTTGAGGAACGGAACGTTCCCGCCGTTACCTATCGCGACCGCTTACATTCGGGTATGGTTTGCATCTCTGTCAGCGATACCGAGGGGATCGCCAAGGGCTTTGCCATCCCTTCCGTAGGCTTTGCCCTGCTTTCCGATACCTCCTTGGGGGCAGACAACGCCCCTCGCAAGAAGCGCCGCCCCAATTCCCGCAAGGCGGAGCGCATTGCCTCCTACGCCGATCTTTCCGTAGGAGATCTGGTGGTTCACGTCAATCACGGTATTGGCAAATATTTGGGCATCCAAACTCTCACCACCGATGGGGTGACCAAGGATTGCATCACCCTGCAATATACCGACGGTAAGATCTACGTTCCTTGCAACCAGCTGGATCTGGTGAGCAAATACGTGGGAGGCGACGACAATACCCGCCTTTCCAAATTGGGCGGTGCAGAATGGAAGAAGGCCAAGCTTCGCGCCAAGGCCGCCGCATCGGATATTGCCAAGGATCTGATCCGCCTCTACGCCGAACGCCGTGCCAAAGCAGGCTATGCTTTCCCGCCGGATGACGATCTGCAAGAGGAATTCGAGGGAAGCTTTGAATACGAGGATACCGAGGGGCAGTCCATCGCCTCCAAGGAGATCAAAACGGATATGGAACGCTCCTATCCCATGGATCGCCTGCTTTGCGGAGACGTGGGCTTCGGCAAAACCGAGGTGGCGTTGCGTGCCGCCTTCAAATGCGCCTTTGCCGGCAAGCAAGCGGCAATTTTAGTGCCCACCACCATTTTGGCATCCCAGCATTACCAAACCCTGTTAGCCCGCTTCCGCGGCTATCCCGTGGAGATCGGCGTTTTGTCTCGCTTCATCCCCAAAAAAGTGCAAAGCGAGTACCTTGATAAATTAAAGGAAGGCAAGCTTGATATCATCGTCGGCACCCACCGTCTCCTTCAAAAGGACGTGGTCTTCCACGATTTGGGCTTGCTGATCGTAGACGAAGAACAGCGCTTCGGCGTAACCCACAAAGAAAAATTAAAGCAGCTCGCCAAGGATGTGGACGTGCTGACCCTCACCGCAACCCCCATTCCCCGTACCTTGAACATGGCTTTGTCCGGCATTCGGGATATGTCCGTGCTGGAGGAAGCCCCTGTGGACAGAGTCCCCGTGCAGACCTTTGTTTTGGAACATGAGGAAGAGGTTTTGGCAGAGGCTATCCGCAGAGAATTGCGCCGCGGCGGTCAGGTGTTTTATCTCCACAATTTCGTGGATTCTATCCATTCCAAGGCCGCAGAGCTTGCCAAGCAGTTCCCGGAGCATCGCATCGGCATTGCCCACGGGCAGATGGATAAAGAGGAGCTTTCCGAGGTCTGGCAGGAAATGATCGAGGGGGAGATCGACATCCTGGTTTGCACCACCATTATCGAGACAGGTGTAAACGTACCCAACGCCAACACGCTGGTGATCGAGGAGGCCAACCGTATGGGGCTTTCCCAGCTTCACCAGATCCGCGGTCGAGTGGGCAGATCCACCCGCAAAGCCTACGCTTACCTTACCTACCGACGGGGGAAGAGCCTCTCCGAGATCGCCGAGAAGCGCTTGGAGGCCATACGCGAATATACTGAGTTCGGTTCTGGCTTCAAGATCGCCATGCGTGATCTCGAATTGAGAGGCGCAGGCAATATTCTGGGTGCTCAGCAAAGCGGTCATATGGAAGCCATCGGCTACGATCTGTACGTAAAGATCTTAGAGGATGCCGTCAATGCCGAAAAGGGTATCCAACCCAAGGCGGAGCGGAACTGCATCGTGGATCTTCAGCTGGACGCCTATATTCCCGAATCTTACATCACTGCATCCCGATTGCGTATGGACGTATACCGTAAGATCGTTACCGTCTCCTGCGAGGAAGAACGGCGTGACCTGGAGGACGAGCTGTTGGATCGCTTCGGTGAGCCTCCCGCCGCCGTGGAGAATTTGGTGCGGGTCTCCCTGATCCGACATTCTGCCATGGATGCGGGCTTTACCTCCATTGAGGAACGGGGCGGGATCGTCAGCTTCTATCACCCCTCCATGAATGCGGAGGCGGCATTGCGGTTGCCCCATTGCCCGGGCTTCCACGGCAGGGTAATGCTTACCCTGTCCGGCAGAATGCATATCGCCGTCCGTATGCCTCCCGAGGCCAAGCTTTTGGAGGATGTGCAAAAAATATTAAATTTGTACACAAATTTCTTACAAAAACCCGTGGACAAACGCGTATAAATAGGTTATAATGAGATATTAAATCAGTTTTTCTGAGAAAACGGAGGATACTCTGATGAAGAAGTTCAAAAAAATCCTTTCTCTGCTGTTGGTGCTGGTGCTGATGGTTTGCTCCTTGGCATCCTGCAGCGGTGACGTGGGCATCGGCGGCGGTGACGTAGTCATGCGTTACGGCGATTGCGTATTGACCGAGACGGATTACGCATATCTGCTCTCCTACGTCAAGGGCTACTACGAATATATGTTTATGAACCAGTACGGCTCCAGCTTCGTCATGGACGATTACATGGATATGCAGATGTCCGCTGACGGCATGACCCTTGCCGAGATGCTGGATTCTGCCGTTCAAGAGGCCGCCAAGATGATGCTGGTGGTGGAGCAGATCTGCAAGGATAACAACCTGAAGATCACCGATGCCGACAGCCTCAAGGAGATCGAGACCTACATGAGCGATCTGGAGCATAATTACGGCGGTAGGGATGCCTTTGCCATCCAGCTCGCCAAATTGGGCTACAACGCCTCTGCGGTGGAGAGATACGAGCAGTACAACCTGTATCTCGGCCTTTTGAAGGATTTCCGCTATGGCGAAACCGGCTCCGCCCGCCTTCCCGAGACGGAAGTGGAGAAGATCTTCTCTGAGAACTACGTGAGAGCAGAGGGCTACCTGTATAGCTATACCGACTCCTCCCGTAACCCCATCCTCTACGATTTCGCTTCCGAATATGCCGCCGAGGACGTAAAGGCATTCTACGGCGAGAATTATCTCATCGATTACCTTTCTTTTAAGGATGAAGCAAAGGCCAAGGAAGCCTACGATGCTCTGAGCAGCGGGGAAGGCACCACCGAGGATTTCGTGGAATCCTGCTATAAGAGCGCTACCAACAAGTTCGTTTCTCAGCATTCTCTTTCCGCTTCTCTTTATGAGGGCTTGATGAGTGTCGACGAGGGTGCATGGTACCTTTCCGGTGCGGAAGGCGGCGTGTACTACGTGATCCGTCGCAACGCCGTCACCGACGAGCTGTACAACGAGACCATGGAGAAGAACGTTCGTGACGCAATGCTTTTGGAGGCAGCTTACGCTTACTTCCTTGAGAACTTCTATACCGTGCGCCACATCCTCTATACCGATAAGGCAAAAGCCACCAAGGTCTACGAGGATATTTTGGCAGGGAAGACCACCTTTGCAGAGCATGAGAAGGATACCGCCGACAGCGGCGTTCAGTACACCTTTACCGACGGCGTTATGGTGGAGGAGTTCGAGACTGCCGCCAAGACCATGGAGATCGGCTCTTATCAGCTGGTTGAGACCGCTCACGGCTGGCATTTGATGACCCGCTTGGAGCTGGATACCGTAAGTGGCTTCTATGCAACCGATGCTGTTGCCGCAATGTCCAGAGACCTCTTCAAGGAGGATGCGCTGAAGCAGCTTTCCGCTCTCAAGTCCGGCACCGCCTTTGCAGAGCCTGCAAAGGGCGCGATGTACACCTATTCCAAGTCCACCTTGCTGAACCTCTCCGAGCAGTTGGCAGTGCTTTCCGATGCCTTCAAGGCGGCTGAGGTTGGCGAGTACTTCATGGTGGATGCTACCGGTTACGGTATCTTCCTGTTGCAGAAGCAGGCTACCACCGATAAGGATCTGGAGGGCGTTTACGAATCCATCGAGGAAACTCTGGTCAGCGATGCTTACTACGAGTACATTCACACCTTCTTCGACAGTGTAACCGTGAACCAGGAGGTTCTGAACCGCTTTAACGTTCGCACTGCTCACGGCTTGGACGATATCTTCTACTATTGATCTCATTGCAAATAACAAGACCCTTTCTCGGTTTTGAGAAAGGGTCTTTTCTTGTCTGACACCACGGGCAACGGGGAAGTCTCTTACAAAACAAAAACACCGCAGATCGCTCTGCGGTGTTTCCATTTGCAACTTAGTGGATAATGATCTTCTCGGTTTCTTTGTCGAAGAAGTGGATGTGGTTGGTATCGATTGCGATCTCAACACGGTCGCCGGACTTAGCAACGGAGCGGGAAGATACACGAGAGATCATGTTGATGGGCTCGTTCTCCTCGTCGTTACCGAAGTTCAGGTACAGATAGATCTCAGCACCCATCAACTCGGTGAACTCAACGTCAGCCTTCAGGATAGAATCCTTGAACTTCTCCATGTAAACGGGCTCGTCGTGGAGCAGCTCGGGACGGAGAGCGGCGATAACAGGCTTAGCAGGCTTGTTGGGCTTGCCGATGTATTCCTGCAGATCCTCGTCCTCTGCCTTCTCCTTGGGGAGCATCAGAGTGTTGCTGCCGAATTCCATGTAAACGTTGCCGTCATCTCTTCTGGTGAGCTGGCAGTTGATAAAGTTCATCTGGGGAGTACCGATAAAACCGGCAACGAAGATATTGCAGGGCTTATCATAGAGGTTCTGAGGAGTATCAACCTGCTGGATCAAACCGTCCTTCATAACAACGATACGGGTAGCCATGGTCATAGCCTCGACCTGGTCATGGGTAACGTAGATGAAGGTGGTCTTCAGCTTGATATGGAGCTTGGTCAGCTCGGTTCTCATCGCTGCACGGAGCTTAGCGTCCAAGTTGGACAACGGCTCGTCGAGAAGGAATACTTTAGGCTCACGCACGATTGCACGACCCAAAGCAACACGCTGCTTCTGACCGCCGGACAAAGCCTTGGGCTTTCTGTCCAGAAGGTGAGAGATGTCAAGGATCTTAGCGGCCTCTTCAACACGCTTCTTGATCTCTTCTTTTCTGATCTTACGAAGCTTCAGACCGAATGCCATGTTATCGAACACGGTCATATGGGGATACAGAGCGTAGTTCTGGAACACCATCGCGATATCTCTGTCCTTAGGAGCAACGTCGTTTACACGCTTGTCGCCGATGAACAGCTCGCCTTCAGTGATCTCCTCCAGACCTGCGATCATACGCAGAGTTGTGGTTTTACCGCAACCGGAGGGGCCGACAAGGATGATAAATTCCTTATCCTTAATTTCCAAGTTGAAATCCGATACCGCGGTAACGCCGCCGGGGTATCTTTTGTACATGTGCTTAAAGAGAACACTTGCCATTGAATGAACCTCCTGGTGAGGGCCTAACGAACCTCATAATTTTTGCATAAAAATTTCTATTGATAATAATACCAAAAAAATCTGAAAAATGTAAGTACCTAACTACCCAAATTTTAGTTTTTCGTTTTGGTAATACTGCACAAGTGCCGAGAGAAAAACTTAGCTTTCCGACCCGCCGGAGACGTTTTCCGCCGCCTCATCGGAGGAACCGTGATCGCCGTCCTCCTCCGCCCCAAAATCGTTTTCGGGGGAGTGGAACCGCCGAAATCCTCTTACGTAACCGTTGTCACCCATAACGGTAATGTCTCCGCCGATGATACGGTTTTTATAAATAAGAAGCGTTGCGTAGGTAGGTTCATCGGTATCCTTGATCTCGTAGGTGTACCGCAAAACCGTCTTTCCCTTATACTTTTCCAAATTCAAGCCCTGTGCCTTTTGAATGCGGTTGTATTTTTCATACACGCTGTCAAAGCTCTGGGGGATCTGCACTTCGTCGGAGAACACGGGGATATTCTTTGCCTTGTAGCCCAGCTCTTCCAAAAACCGAAGCTGCTCCTCCACTGTGGCAACGCCCTTATAATCCAACATGGCTACCGCCGTCTCGCCCGCGGTGTCGATGCTGGGAACAAACGCAACGATCCCCACCAGCACCGCCGCCGAAAACAAAATTGCGATAAAAAACTTAATGCTTGACGCCTTGACTGTGCAAACGAACATAGTAAATCAAACCCTTTCCCGTCAATCTCATTCCAATATATTAGGAACACCG
>JAFYNA010000141.1 GCA_017549925.1 Clostridia bacterium
AGTGCCATATCCCAATCGCGGGAAAGCTCCACCACGTCGTCGATGATAAATCCCTCGGTGGTGAACCGCTGATATTTTTCGGAAGAGATCTTCCCCTTCCAGGCCTCCTCGAAGCCCTCTTTGATCATATAGGTCTTAGACATACCGTCCCTCGAATCCTCGAAAGAATTTTTTATAGTTTATCATATGTAAAAAACCTTGTCAAGAGGTTGCTTTTTTTCTTTTGATGTGGTAAACTAAAATGAATACTCTTACGAATAAGGAAGATACTATGTTAGACAAAGAAGTTGGGGAACTGCGCCGCAGATTCCGTTATCAAAAAAACAATATTTCCACCTTGTACGGCTGTTTTGTCAACGGCAACAAGGAGATCATCACCACCTTCTCCCGCTCCTTCCAGCTGTTGGAGCAGGACGAGCAGGAGAAATATCTGGGCTTGTTCCGCAGAAATTTGGCGGGCAACGTGGGCAAGAGCCTTTTGGAGCTTCCCTTTACCAACGAGCAGGTGCTTTCCTCCGAGGAGCATACCATGCTTCGCACCCTCAGAGACAGCAAGCTGAAGGACGAAGAGACCGTTACTGCCTTCTGCAATCGGATCGTGGAGCATCTGGATATGGACGGGAACTATCTCATCCTCTTGGCCCATGACGTTTACGACGTGTTTACTTACGGCAAGGACGGCGAGAAATCGGAGGAGTCCGAAAGCCAATTCTCCTATATCACCGGCTGTGTTTGCCCCATGAAGCCCTCCAAGCCTGCGCTGTGCTACGATCCCGTGCAGGGAAGCTTCCGCAGCAAGAGCGAGGAGCAGACGGTGGGTGCCCCGGAGTGGGGCTTCCTCTTCCCTGCCTTTGATAACCGGGCCGCAAACCTTTACAGCGTGCTGTATACCAACAAGAACCTCAGCGAGCATCGGGAGGCCTTGGTGAACGCCCTCTTCGGCACACCCCTGCCCATGCCTGCCAACTTCCAGAAGGAGACCTTTGGGGGCATCCTCTCCTCCAGCTTGGAGGAGGAATGCAGCTACGGCGTGGTGCAGACGGTGCACGACACCCTGCTGGCGCGGGTAGAGGCACAAAAGGAGCAGAAGGACGAGCCCTTTGTGGCAGTGACCAAATCCGATCTGAAGAACACCCTTGCCGATCTGGGCGTTTCTGAGGAGAAGGTAGAAAGCTTTGAAAAGCGTTTTGACGAATCCTTTGGGGAGCATACCGAGATCTGCCCCCGCAACCTGCTTTCCGGCAGCAGCTTGGAGCTTTGCACCGACGACGTGAAGGTGCGGGTGGATGCGGCTCACAGCGATCTGGTAGAGACCAGACTGTTGGAGGGCAAGCCCTGCATCATCATCCATGCCGAGGGCAACCTTACCGTCAACGGCATTTCCGTTAAGATCAGAAAATAAAAAAGCGCACATAAGAAAGGACACCACCTATGAAAAAATGGCTGGCATTGCTGCTGTTGGCAAGCATGCTCTTTGCATCCGCTTGCAGCAGTACCCAAACCACCTCCGGCGATCCCTCTTCCCTCCCCGAGACGGAGTCCTCCGAGGATACCTCCTCCGAAGCCCCCTCCGGAGATGAGAAGCACACCGTAGTCAGCGTAGGCAAGCCCTACACCTCTTCCTCCCAGCCCGAATCCCGCTATGCGGATCTGTTTGGACAGCAGATCACCGACGGGCAGAAGGCCTATGACACCGCCTCCCACTACACCGACGTACGTTTGGTAGGCTATACCCAGGATACCCGCATCGATATCGATCTGGGCGAGGACGGCAAGGCCATCAACGGCGCTTCCGTCCGTGCGCTGGACATCAATACCGACGGCGTCAAGCTGGCAAAGCGCGTTCGCTTTTACGGCAAGAAAACCGAAAGCGACGCTTGGGAATCCATCGGCAGAGCGAATTTTGAAGCCACCGGCGACAAGACCATTTCCACCGCTACGCTGTATTTTGACGAGCCCGTGGATTACCGCTATATCCGCGCCTCCATCAGCTTGAACGACGGCGCACACTTTTTCTTCATCGACGAGGTTGAGGTCTACGCCAACGTAGACGCCCCCGAGGAGACCAACACCGCCGACGTGGTTTACGACGGCGCAGGTATCGACAGAGGAGAATGGGCTACCCTCTCCACCGGCGTTACCGCCGCTCCCGTGGACAAGACCAACGTGGCAAAGGGGCTGGCTTACACCTTTAAAAACTGCAAGTTTGATTCCCGCGCCCCCGAGAGCAATACCCTGCTCACCGACGGCGACAGAACCACCCGCCGCTTCGGCGACGCCGTTTGGGTAGGCATCAAGGCGGAGGGCACCCCTTCCATCTCCATGGATCTGAAAAAGAATTACGACAACCTGTACGGCGTACGCATCCACACCTTGGGTGCGGGCTTGAACGTTACCTACCCCGGTGCTATTGACGTTTACGCCTCCAAGGATAACAAGAGCTTCGTTTTGGCAGGTCGCATTTACGCCCCCGCGGGCGTGGCAAACCATGCCTACACCCTGCTGTTGCCGGAATACATAAACGCCAGATACCTCAGATTTGAGTTTGTGGGCGGGGATGAAGGACAGTACATCTGGATCGAGGAGATCGAGGTGCTGGCAGGTCACGGACAGCCCCAGAGTGAGGAGCATTTCCCGGAGCTGAACCTCCCCATCGTCACCGAGGATGCATACTGGGATGCAACCGATTCCGATTACAACACCTACAAGAACCTGCTCGCCGGTCTGACCCAGCAGGTTGCCGCTTCCGATTACGTGGCCTCTGTCAACCCCCATCTTTCCGCGCCTCTCTCCCCCTACAACGCTACCATGCTCACCGACGGCAAGCACGGCAACGTGCAATCCTGTTACAGTGCCGGCTGGTTTTTCTTCCACGGCGGCAACGCGCTGGATTTCTTCTATGATCTTGGCAAGCTTTCCACCGTTGATAAGGTGACCATCAGCCTTTTGGAGAATCGTGCTTGGGGTATTACCCGTCCCAAATTCCATTCCGTGTTCCTTTCCGACGACGGCGAGACCTGGTACAAGGTGGCGGATTATCAGCGTCCTGCGGATCAGCAGTTCCAGGACGGAGCAGATCTGACCTTTGAATATCAGCTGGATCATGCTTATGCCGCACGGTTTGTCCGCTTCCGCATCGAGTGCCAGGGCTTCCTCTTCGTAGACGAATTCGAGGCCTACGGCACCAAGGAGGTAAAGGCTGACGCCGTCCGCTTGGAGGACAGCGGCAAGCGCTTCTCCATCTTCTACACCAACCCTGAGCGTGCCCAATTTGCTTCCGCCGCAAACACCGGTGTCCGCGCCGAGGAGATCGCTCTTCTGTGGGGCGGCAACGAGGGTGCTGACAATATGCTCATGGGCTTTGCCGCCTATTTAGACGAGGAAGGCAACATCAAGGACACCATGATGGACGGCTTTATGTACTTCCCGGACTATCACCTTCCCACCGGTGTTCAAGGCTACCAGGCCAGCGGCAAGGCGGACTGGGACTATATGTTCGAAACCACCTTTGACGGCAAGAACGGCTTGGAGAAGCTGAACCAAGTGGTGGGCGAGGTCAAGGAAGCCTTGAACCTGCCCGATTACAAGGTTTACGTGTACTTCCCCTTCCTGCGCCTTTGCGACGTGGCGGGAGGACAGCTTGACCCCAAGAACAACGTGAAGAACTTCGGTGACGTGGACGGCGACGGCATTTCCGAGGATACCTCCAAGGCGGAGGATCGTCAAAAGATCTTCGATTGGTACACCGAGAAGGTGATGACCGAGTTTGCTACCCGTGATCTGGACAATCTGGTGTTTGACGGCTTCTGCTGGGTCAACGAGGACGTGGGATACGAAATTGACGACTCCCACATCATCACCGAGGCGGGCGATGCCTGCGACAGGGTTGGCACCAATCTGCTGTGGATCCCCTACTACACCGCTACTCGTTACTACATGGGTCACGAGATGGGGGTTGACGTTACCAATATGCAGCCCAACTATATGTTTGACCTGGAGCAATCCACCTCCCGCTTGGTGGTGACCTCCACCCGACTGAAGTGGATGCAAATGTGCGTGGAGATCGAGCATAACTTCGAGGCCTTTGCAGACCCGCTGTTCTTGCGCAACTACATGCTGTATCTCTACTACGGCGCGGTTTCCGGATACATGGATTCCATTCACATTTACTACGATAACATCGAGAACATCTCACTCATGGCGTACAGCGACGATCCCATGATCCGCTTCCAGTACGAGGCCACCTATCACTTCATCAAGGGCGATCTGGAGGTCACTCCCGAGACCCGCGAGACGATAAAGCTTTCCACCAAGAAGGGTACGGTTTTGGAGGACACGCTGAACACCGAGAACAGCTTCTCTTTGTACACCCTTACCTCCGATGCCAAGCACGGCACCGTTTCCCTGGCCACCGACGGCACGTTGCGCTACTATCCCGATAAGGATTTCACCGGCACGGATTCCTTCACCTACACCTACAACAATTATCTCGGCGAGTCCGAGACCTGCACCGTGGAGATTACGGTAGAGTAAGAAAACGATTAAGGACCTTTCTTTCGAAAAAGAAAGGTCCTTAATAATCCCCAAAGAAATCGAATGCCGAAAACTGCCGTTTTCGGTTTTTTATTTTAAAAAATGTTCCAATCATATTTTGCGATAGCTTTGCAAACAATAACCCTGCGGCAAAAAAACGCAAACAAAGGGCAAACGGAAAGGAAACGGACATGAACAAGCATTTGTGCAGACCGATCCTGATTTTTTTGTGCGCAAGTATCCTTCTTCTATTAGGCGGGGTTTTCGTTTCGGCGGAAGAACTGCCCACAGAGGTGATCCCCGGCGGCATGGCCTTCGGGGTGAAGTATTACGCAGAAGGTGCCATCGTGATCGGTGTGTGTGACGTTGAGACCGCATCGGGATTGGCATCTCCCGCCGAAAAAGCCGGGTTGCAAAAAGGCGACGTGATCATCGGCGCAGGCGGGAGCAAGATCCAAACGTTGGAGGACCTTCTGAAAACGGTCAAAGGATGCGGCGGCAGAAAGATCGAGATCCAATATCAAAGAAAAGACCAAACACACTCCGTCACAGTCTCTCCCGCAAAGGACAAAGCCACCGGTGAATACCGTATCGGCGTTTGGGTGCGGGACAGCACGGCGGGCATCGGCACCATCACCTATATTGATAAGGAAACCAAAGCCTTCGGCGGCTTGGGTCACGGAATCAACGATTCCTCCACCGGGATCTTAATGCCCTTCGGCAAGGGCAGCGTGGTGGACGTGGCCATCAAGGGGGTCACCAAGGGCTTGAAAAGCGTTCCCGGAGAGCTGAAGGGGGAGTTCGGCAAAACGGAGCTGGGGATTCTTACAGGTAACACGGAGGCAGGGGTTTTTGGGATCTATCACAACCTCCCGGAAGAGCTTTCTTCCCCCATCCCCGTAGGAAAAAAGAGTGAGCTGAAGGAAGGCAAAGCCATCGTCCGTACCTGCGCGGGAGGTACCGTGGCAGAGTATGAAATTGAGATCGAAGAGATCTACAAGGACAGCGGCAAAACCAAAAACTTCCTTATTCGCGTCACCGACGAAAAACTGCTGGCCATCACCGGGGGCATCGTTCAGGGAATGAGCGGCTCCCCCATCATTCAAAACGGCAAGTTAGTGGGCGCAGTCACCCACGTTCTGGTGAACGATCCCACCAGAGGGTACGGGATCTTCATTGAGAATATGCTGGAAGCCATGGGGTAAAAAAGTCCCTTGTATAACACATCGGTTATGCAAGGGACAAATTCTTTATTCTTTTACATTTCCGTTTGCGGTCTTGCGAAGGGTCGCCCAATCCAATAAAGATACATTGGAGCCACACAGATGATCCCCCACGCCGAGATACTCCTGCTTGGCAGAATCGGTGACCGCTGGGGGAAGCCGATCAAACAGAACAACGCGGCAGTTTGCAGATTCTTCCCAAATCAGCGATTGCTTGCCGACACGCTTGGTTTCTACAAGGTTTGAAACGGTGGGACCCAGTGCTTTTATGTTGTTGAAAACCACGCGATTAGAGCGATAAAACTCTAAATGATTGATGCTATCAAAATGGTACCGCTGATAGTTCCATTTTTTGGAAAGCAGAATGATTTGCACCCTGCGTTCGTTATGCAGAAAAGAAACGCTGTAACGACCGTGAAAAAAGCTACTCCATGGCAAACACTTTTCTTTGATTTCGGCTACATTGTTCTTTTTCAGCAAGCTTTTGGTTTTCGCCAGTAACAGAACATAGCGCATAAGTCGAATCACACGGCACAGCAAAACCAGCGATAAAAGGAAAATCAAAAACGGAAGATTGCGGATCTCCGTGCTTCCCGATTCCGGCAAGAAAAGAAGGCAGGCAACAAAAGCCGTCAAACCGTATATAAGGTATTTCATGTGAAGCCCCTTTCTCATTTGGAACTTCTTAATTCGCAAATAGCGCTGTCCCATATTTATAGTATACACGAATTTCAGGATAATGTCAACCCACAAAAAAATTACTATTTATTTTTGTTGTCCTTTATCGACCACACTACTGAGCGGCAGGGCGTGGTTTTACGAGCTACTGTGTGCGAACATTGGTGCACGCGGGGAGGTAAGATATTTTCCCGCACACCGCAGGTGTGCTCTTGCCTTCCCCACACCGTGGGGAAGGGGGACCAGCCTCGGGGTTCCCCGAAACGAGCGAAGTCTCGTTTTGGGGGTTCTCGTGCGGATGGTGGATGAGGTTCATATTTCGCGCAAAGAACAGTTCTTTTGTTACAATAGGTTATATCAGACTCCAACGAGACCCCTGCGGGATGCAAAGCATCCCTTGATTTTCTCCGTTCGGCTACGCCTCAACTACGAAAATTTCGACTCACGCTTCGCGTTCGCTCAGGGTGACCAAAGTCGGCGCATAGCGTTCTGCAAATTTTTGGTCTTATGCCGCCGACGTTAAAAACGGCCTTTGTGGGATGCCTACGGCGAAGGAGGCTTAAAAGAACCAAAGGCAGTACATTTCGACCATGAAAGATGATTCTCCATCCGGTAAATGGGTTATTCCATGTTTACAAGCCGAAGAAATAAAAGAGACGTATACCGACGGTTGAACCAAAAAGCGACATCTTGACAAAAAAGAAAGTCTCCTGTATAATGCTATGATAGCATATACGGGAGATTTTTTATGACGGCGATACAGCTTTCCGATCATTTCACATACAAAAAACTGATACGGTTCACCCTGCCCTCCATCGGCATGATGCTGTTCACCTCCATTTACGGCACCATTGACGGGTTGTTTGTCTCTAACTTGGTGGGCAAGACGGCCTTTGCATCCTTGAATCTGGTGATGCCCTTCTTGATGGTTTTGGGCGGTGTGGGTGCTATGTTGGGGGTGGGCGGAAGTGCCTTGACCGCCAAGACCTTGGGGGAAGGCGACACCCATCGAGCCAACCGCTATTTCACCATGATGATCTATCTCATGGCCATTGTGGGCGTGGTCTTCACCGTGGTGGGGGTTGCCTTTATGCGCCCCGTGTCCTATCTTTTGGGCGCTACGGAGGAGATGATCGAGGATTGTGTGCTGTACGGCAACATCGTGATGCTGTTCAACCTTTCCTGGCTGGCTCAGTTCACCTTCCAAAGCTATCTCATCGTGGCGGAAAAGCCAAAGTTAGGGCTTTACATCACTCTGGGAGCGGGTGTCACCAACATGGTGCTGGACTACCTCTTTATGGCGGTTTTGGACATGGGGTTGGCAGGCGCGGCCTTGGCCACGGGCTTAAGCCAGACGGTGGGCGGACTTGCCCCCTTCCTTTGGTTTGTCAGCAAGAAGAACACCTCCCCTTTGCGGTTTGTAAAGACGAAGATCGAGCTGATGCCCATGCTGAAGGCTTGCACCAACGGTATTTCGGAGATGCTTTCCAGCGTTTCCAGCTCCATCACGGGAATGCTTTACAACCGACAGCTGATCCTTTATGCGGGAGAAGACGGGGTGGCGGCCTACGGCGTGGTGATGTACGCGGCATGGGTGTTCATCGCTATTTACATGGGCTACTGCAACGGAAGCTCCCCGGTGATGGGCTATCACTTCGGGGCGCGGAACACCGCCGAGATGAAGAGCTTGATGAAGAAAAGCACCCGACTGCTGTGCGGCACAGGAGTGGTTTTGGTTTGTATTGCCGTGGGGTTTGCACGGAGCATCTCCTCCATCTTCGTAGGGTATGACGGAGGGCTTTTGGACATGACCTCCCGCGCCTTTATGATCTGTGCCCTGCCCTTCCTGTTCATGTGGCTGAACATTTACACCTCCTCCTTCTTTACGGCGTTGAACGACGGTGCCGTATCCGCCGCCATTTCCTTTATGCGGGCTTTGGTGTTGCCGACGGTATGTATCCTGGCTCTGCCCTATTTTTTCCGTCTGGACGGCGTATGGTTCGCCCTGGTGGTCAGCGAAGTCCTGGGGCTGTGTGTTTCCCTGTTCTTCCTGCTTACCAAACGTAAAAAATACGGATATTGATGCAAAAAAGAGGCCTTTCACAATGAAAAGCCTCTTTCGTTTTTTTGTTTATTTCTTGCGCTTGAGCACAAGGATCACTGCCACGGCCGCAAGGGCAACCACTGCGATGATCACTACGATCAGGAGAGCAGAGCCGCCCTCCTCTTCTACTACCGCAAGCGGGGGGACAAGGAAAACGCCGATCTTGTACGGCAAAGCCGGCTCTTTGGGAAGATAGACAGCCTGATCGGCAATTCCAGAATGTGGATGACAGGCGACCCAGAGGTATTGTATCTCCCCGCCCTGCACGCCAAAAACAAGTTGGGGATGGGCTTGCTGAACGCGCTGTGTCAGGAAGAATGCGGGGTCGGAAGCATAGATCTTTGGGTGGAGCCCCGCCTTTGGATGGGCTTCCACGAGGCGGGGTATTTAGCGGCAGAGGGCATGGCAGAAGAAGCCCTGACCGTGCTGGAGGATTCCGTTTCCCTGCTGGAATCCGCCATGGCCATACGAGGTTCAGTTCCCATCTCCTGCAATTCTCCCTGGCTGAAGGATCAGGTCTGGACGGCAACCGAACAGCTTTGCACCCCCGTAGAGGGAGGAAAAGGACAGCGGGAGCTGTTTATCACCAACGGAAAAAACGACTGCTTTATCATCTCCCCTGCTATGTACGCCCATTACCTCACCACGAAGCAGGACGATCAGTGGTATACCCGGGAATGCCGCTTGCTGGATCCCATTCGGGAGCATCCCCGCTATCTCGCCTGCGTAGAACGGGTCTGCAGCTTGACACAGAAGGTGCATAAATAAAACACAAAGGCTCTGTCACTTTACATGACTGATTTTTAAACACTTTTTGTTGCGGAGAGCATTTTTTCCGCTACTCGACATATTGGAATGTGAATTTTAGTACAAGCTATAGTTATTTAAATTTACGGTTAATATATAATAACGCAGGTATATTAAATGCTAATAACGATGGTATCAACATAAATATTGTTTTGTAATTGTTAATGAAATCAACATTACTGAACATTGAAAGAACTATTTTTACAGCCAATGCAACTCCAATAAAAACCAGTGTGGATGACAATAAAAGCTTATATCCATCCTTGCTTTCTGTTTTTTCACTCAACTTTCCGTTGAAAATGTAAAACATACATATCAAGCTACCAACAATCGGTATCAATAAAGTCCATCTTAATTTAAGAATGTTTTTGAGCGAAACTAATATCTCGCTTTTATATGTTTGGCTTATTTCTTCATCTGTTACGATTTTCTTTTGATAATACCGTTGTGCTTCAATAACTTTCCCTTGCTCATCGCACGAAAAAGTTTTATCGCAAGAAGGACAATAGTATTCTTTGCCTATAACTAATATATCACCATATGATTTATAGTTCGTTCCAACAGTACAATATATTTTATGATCCGGATCGCCTTCTCGAACAATACGTTCGCTTTTTTTAATCTGTAAAATTTCTCCGCAACAATGACAATATCGTTTTTTGAAAAACATCATCAAATCATCATTTTCATATACCTTGTGCATTTTATCACCACTCCCATACAAAAATATCTTTCAAGTTTATGTCTTTAATAGCAGACATTGAAATCAATTCCTATGTTTTTATCTACTATTATTATAGCATATTTTTATAAAAAAAACAACCATTTAGTGTGACATAGCCAACACAAAAAAGCCGATACGGTTGCAGTTCCGTATCGGCTTTCGTTATGGAAAATTACTTCTTACGTTTGATGACGAGGATCACCACGGTGGCGATAACAGCCACGGCTGCTACGATCAAAACGATCACAAGGGTGAAATCCCATTCCCCGTTGGTATCGACAGAGACATCAGCATAAGATTCTGCAGGAGTGGTTACGGTTGACGAGGTCTCCTCTTCGGAGGATTCCCCGGGCTCTTCGGAAGGTTCTTCGGAAGGCTCATCAGAGGGATCATCGGAAGGATCGTCGGAGGGCTCATCGGGCAGGTTTGCACCCACGGGGAAGCCATAGACCTCTGCCTCGGAGGTCATCACGAAGGTGTTGGTATGTACGTAGCGGAACTGCACGTAGCGGGCTGTAACAGCCTCCTCCAGCAGGATCACCGTGGAGGTCATGCCCTTATCGTTGACCTCCTCGGGAGCAACGCTGCCGGCACAGCGCCAATCCGTTCCGTTGGAAGAAACGTACACGGAGATATTGGAGGGCTCTTGAACGCCCGCGCCCTTGTTCTTGGTGGAGGAAGCGGCGTAATAGGTGGCGAAGCGCCACAGATCGTATTCCTCGCCCAGGTCAAAGGTGATATGGAAATAGCCCGTCTCCAGATACTCGGAATTCTTTGCATAAAAAGCCATAAAGGCGTCGCTGGAATAGGAGGCATCCTCCTCGCCCAGAATGCCGTCGGTCATGGAAAGGCCGTTTTCATCGGGATAACGATCCACCCCCTCGGAGGAATAAAGCGGAGAACGCTGATATTCCATGCCAAGCACCAGATTTTCTCCAAAGGAGGAGGGATCAAGCTTGGGAATGGCTTGGGTCTCCACAGCCTCACCGCAGAGGGTACAGTATTTGCAGGACTTGCCCTCAGATTGCTCCGTGGGCTTTTGGGCTTCCACCCAATCCCCTGCGACGTGGGTATGCGCCCCTACCTCCGCCTCGTAAGCCTCTACCTCCGCAACCATTACGAAGGCCTTGGAAGCAACAAAGCGGTACTGAACGTATCTGGCGCAGGAAACGGTCTCGGGCTCCACCGTGATCTCCAGCATCTTGGTTTCGGTGTTGTCCACCGCCTTCGTGGTGCCGGCATGAACCCAATTTTTGTTATCAAAGGAAAGGTACACGGCTACGGTAGCAGGGCCGGTAACACCTGCAGTCGCATAAGAGGAGGCGGTGAAGGCAACGAATTTCTCCAGCGGATAAACGCCCTCCAGATCCACCGTGATGCTGAAATAGCCCTTGGTGTCATAGTCGCCGTAGGAGGTGTGGAAGCCGATGAAGGCAGGGTCGTTGTATATGCCGTCCATGGCAAATCTGCCATCGGTCATGGTGGTGCCGTCCTCATCGGGGTATTTTTCCAGACCGTCCTTCAGGAACAGTCCGGTGCGGGTGTATTGTTTGCCCAGGGCAATATTATTGTTGCCCTCTTCTCTTTCCAGCTTGGGGATGTATTCGTATTCATACGCCGCACCGCAGGAATTGCAACGCTTGACTCTTACGCCGTCGAAGTGATAGGTGGGCGCGTAAACGTCGGTCCATTCCGCTTGCGTATGGATGTGATTTTCGTGATCCTGCTCCACCGCGTTCTTGTCCTTTTTGATCTCAAAGGTATCCAGCACGGCCTTGTCGGAGGCGCGGTAGGTGGTGATCTTGAAGGAATGGTCGTTCACCTCCACGTTGGTGAAGGTGATGGTCTTCTGTAGCTTGAAGGCGATGTGGGGAAGCTGAGAATCGCTCAGCAGATTGTAATACTTGGAGCCGGAGGGCGTACCGCCGGAAAGGTAGAGGATGCCCTCGGGGTCGGTGACCACGGTCTTATTCCCCTGCGCCGTATCCGGAGTAAGACCGTCGATCATATACGCACGGGAGTTCACGTGCTCGTGACCTGCCAGAACCACGTCGATGTCCAGCTCCTTCATCATGGGAGCAAACTGCTCACGGCGTTCGCGGATGGCGTCGTTGATGTAATAATCGTTGGAGCCGAAGAAATTATAGTGAGTCACCACCACCTTCCAGCTCACGTCGGGGTTGAGAGCGATGGCCTTCTGCATAAATTCCTTATGCTCATCCCAGTTCAGGTTGCAGGTGTTGATATGCAAAAACAGCACCCCGTTGTAGGTATACCAATAGTCGCCGCCTGCGGTGCTGTTGCCGTAGCTCTTGCCGTCGATGGTGGTATTGGGGTTGTTGAAATAATTCTTGTAGAAATTGGAATCGTAGTCATGGTTACCGATGGTGGTAGCCATGGCAAGAGAGGTAAGCTGCTCGGGCGCTAAGTACGCGGAGAAGAGGGAGGGATCGTTGGACTCCTCCACCTGGTCGCCCGCAGAAATGAGCAAAGAGGTCTCGGGGAACATGGACAGTGCCGTGGAAAGGGTGTTCTTCCAGTTGGCAATGTTGTTATCTCTGGAGGTAGAGCCCATCTGAGGGTCGCCTACGAAGATGAAATTAAAATGATCCACGGGGTCGGTGGTGAAATATCTCAGCTTGGAAACGGTGTTGCCGCTTCTGAGGCGGTAAACGTATTCGGTGTCGCTTTCCAGCCCAAAGATGGTGGCGCGGTGTACCATTTTGCCGTTGAACTGACTCAGATAGGTCTGAACAGAGGTATACTCCTCCGGGAAGGTGTCACCGTTGCGCACGGCGAATTCCACGTAGCCCTCGGTGCTGTTGCTGTGCCAGAGGAAATTA
>JAFYNA010000142.1 GCA_017549925.1 Clostridia bacterium
GTGCCAGCGATTTTGAACGCACGGAACGGCAACGTACCTTGATGGTGGCGGTGATCAAGCGAATGCTGCAAATGCCTCTCACCGAGCTGCTTTCCATCATGGAGGTCACCCTGCCTATGGTACGTACCGACCTCACGGAGTGGGATTGCTATTCCATTTTGTTCTCTGTGGGCGCGTTGAAGGAGTATCCCATCCAAACCCAACGCCTGCCCTTCCCCGGCTTGTGGGAGTACGCCACCGTGGACAAACGATCCGTGATCACGCTGGATCTGGAAGAAAACCGCAAAGCGTTCTTTGAGAGCATTATGAAATAAAGAATACGTTTCTATTGAGCCGAGGCGTTCCCTCGGCTCTTTTTTTGTACGGGGCGAAAAAACGCAAAAAAAGAGCCCTCAGTGAGAGCTCTTTTTTGGTGAATGAATAGTCTTCCTTCTTCTTGCCTGCGAAGATAGCAACCAAAACAGCGGCGATAGCCAGACCTACTGCGATGCCTGCGATGAGGATGATGCGCTTCTTTTTCTTAGCGCGGCGTGCAGCCTCTTCCATCTCGTACTCGTCCAGCTCTTCCTCCAGGTCAGCGATCTCCTCGTTCAGCAGATCAACCTCGTCCAGCTCGATCTCTTCGTCTTCCAGGATAACGTCCTTGTTCAGTTCTTCCATTGTTTTTTCTCCTTTTTTATGATTTGTGTTTTTTATTTTTTTCACTTTAAGCAATCTGCCAACAGCCCCAAAAAGGTCTGTACCTCTTGGCGGGTGTTCTCCCGTCCCAAGGTGATGCGAAGCCCTGCGGAGGCCTCTTCTTTCGCAAAGCCCATGGCCAGCAGGGTACTGCTTGGGGTATGGCTGTGGCTGTGACAAGCCGCCCCTGCGGAAAGGCAAACACCCCGCAGATCCAGCGCGGAGACCAACGCCTCCCCGTCGCGGTGGGGGAATGACACGTGAAGATGCCCGGGAATACGGTCGCCCTCTCCCGTGGGGACAGCCCCAAAAGCGCAAAGCCCTCGGAGCAGCTCTTCTCCCAGATCCGTCAAATACGCCGCGGTCTCTGCCAGCTCCTCGGTAACGGCTTGCAATGCCGCCGCCATGCCGCAGGCCGACAGAACGCTTTCCGTGCCGGGGCGCAGGCCTTGCTCTTGCATTCCGCCGCGGTAGAGGGGTTCTATTGCTGTGCCCGATTTGCGGTACAAGCCCCCGATCCCCGCAGGACCGCCGAATTTATGGGCGGAAAAGCTGTACAGGGAAATCGGTAACCGATGCAAACGGATGGGAAGCTTTCCCACTGCCTGTACTCCGTCGGAATGGAAGGGCACGCCGTAGGCTTGGCAAAGTGCTCCCAGCTCCTCTATGGGCTGGATCAGCCCCGTCTCGTTGTTGGCGTGCTGTAAGGACACCAAGTCCACTCCTTCCCGCAGGAGGGCTTCCGCTTTCTCGAGGGAAACGACGCCCTTGGGGGTTACGGGTAAATAAGGCGTTCCCTTCACGTTCCCTGCCACGGAGGGATGCTCCATGGGGGAAGCAAGGATCTTCCGCCTGCCGTGGAGTGCCAAGGCGTTGGCTTCCGTCCCGCCGGAGGTGAAAAGGATCTCCGCGGGCTCACAGCCGAGAGCCTCTGCCACGGTGGCGCGGCTTTGCTCCAAAAGTCTTTTTGCCCCGCTCCCTGCGGTGTGCAGAGAGGAGGGGTTGCCCAAAACCTCCATAGCCTCTGCCATGGCTTCCTTGGCCTTGGGGTGCAAGGGCGCGGTAGCGGCGTGGTCAAAGTAGATCATTGCCCTCTGCCCACCGTTTCTCCTGCGCGGACGTAGGTCTCGATGCCCTCACTGCTGTTCTTCAGAATATCCTCGCAGGGGATCACGGCATCCTTCCCGGTCAGCACCACCACCGTGGAGCCGCCGAAGGCGAAGTAGCCCTTTTCCTCCCCGCGGGAGAAGTTGGTTTTATCGTGGTTGACGATCCTGCCCACCATCATGGCACCCACCTCAACGTAGGCGCATCTGCCGAAATGCTCCGTCTCCAGAATGGAGACCTGGCGGCAGTTGCGGTGGAACACGGGCAATTTTTCCAAGGCGATGGGGTTCACCGTATGGAATTCACCCTTCACAAAGCGGGTGGAGAGCAAGCTCCCTCCGTCAAAAAACGCGTATCTGTGATAATCCTCGGGGCAAAGGCGGAACACGAAGGCATAGCCCTCACGGAAATACGCCCCCTCCTCCTTGCTGTCCAAAAGCCCCTCCGCCGTATAGGGAGAAAGCTTGACGGGGAACGCGGTGCCCTCCTTGATGGGATACACCGTCAAGCGGGAATCCGCAGGGGAGCAGAAGTCCAAAGGATCATCGGAAAAAGGGAAGGTGCCATCCTTGCGGCGGCGGGTAAACAGCGCGTTGTAGTTTTTGAAGACGGTCTCCTCAACCCCCTCCATGTCCAGCCCGTTTTTCAGAGCCTTCTTCACTCTGGGGCGGGAAAGGGAACTGTCCATATACGCACCCATGAGACGGGTGACCCAGCGGGAACGGAGAAGACGCAAAAGCACACGGCCGAAGAAGTTGCGGTACAAAAATCCCAAGAACCCCGCCTGGGCGGCAGACTCGTGAATTTCCTTGCCGTTGCGGTCCAAAACCATGGAAAACGCCTCCTTTCTTCCTTTGCCTTTATTATAGCCCATTTTTCGAAAAAAGTCAAGAATGGCGCACAAGAAATTCCCCGCTTTCTTCCCCAAAGAGGAGGGCTCTTTTTGCAAAATGTTATTGCATTTCCCAAATGAATTTGCTATAATAAAGAAGACTATAACCAAAAGGGGCTGCCGCATGAACACCCGATTTCATCTTTGCAAGGACGGGGAAGAATACTTCCTTCAATCACCGCTTCTCGCCGCCGCAGGGGCAAGGCATTTTTTTGCCACCCGTATGGGCGGGGTCAGCGAGGGAGCCTTCGGCGGGTGGAATTTTGCCCCCGGGGTTGGGGAGGTTACCGACACCGAGGCAAACGTCATGGAGAACTACCGTATCGCGGCGGAAAAGCTTGGCCTTTCCCTTGGGGACGTGTGCCGTTCCTACCAAGCCCATACCGCCTACTGCCTGACGGTGGACGATACCCACCGCGGGGTGGGCACGGTGAAGCCCAAGTTCGACTTCGGGGTGGATGGCTTGGTGACCGAGACCAAGGATCTGCTCCTTTCCGTGCGCAGTGCGGATTGCGTGCCCGTGCTGTTGTTTGACCCCAAAAGGCAGATCTGCGCCGCCGTCCACGCGGGCTGGCGGGGCACCGTAGGGGGGATCTGCGGCAACGCCGTGAGGGAGATGGCCTCTCTGGGGAGCGACCCCAAGGACATTTTGGCGGCCATCGGCCCTTGCATCGGGAGCTGTTGCTACCAAGTGGGGGAAGAGGTATACGTCGCTTTCACCCAAGCGGGGGATTTCGCCGCTTGCTTCACCCCCGACACAGAGCAGGGAAAATACCTGCTGGATCTCACCCTTGCCAACCGCAAGGTCTTGGAGTGGGCGGGTCTTGCCCCCCACCACATTGACGAGGCCTATACCTGCACCCGTTGCCACGGGGACTATTTCTTCTCCCACCGCCGTCAAGGGGCGATCCGTGGGACCATGAGTGCATTTATCACCTTATAAACAGAGGTTTTGTTTTTATGATTCGATTTTTACATTGCGCAGACCTGCATTTGGACGCACCCTTTTCTCTCCGTTCTCCCGGAGAGGCGGAGCGTCGCCGCACGGAGCTGAGAGGGGATCTTTCCTCTCTGATGCTGTATATCCGCCAGCAGAAGGTGGAGCTGTGCTTCATCAGCGGCGATCTCTTTGACGGTAACGCCGTCACCGCAGACACCCTGAGCCTTTTGGAGCGGGAGCTTTCCTCCTGCCCGGAGTGCCGCTTCTTCATCGCTCCCGGTAACCACGACCCGTTGACTGCGGGCTCTCCCTACCGTTCCATGCGCTTGCCGGAGAACGTGTTTGTCTTCGGCAGTGAAAAACAGCGGGTACGGCTGGAGGACTTGGGCGTGGACGTGTACGGCTTCGGCTTCGACGGCAGAAACGGCGGTGCCAACCCCGTGCTGGGGTATCCCAAATTGGATCCTGCCAAGATCAATATCCTTTGCTGTCACGGGGATCTGGAGGGGGGCAACGGCTCTCCCTACTGTCCCTTCACCCTTGCGGATTTAGAGAGAAGCGGCTTTGACTACGTGGCCCTGGGGCATATCCATAAGGGCACGGAGCTGCAGAAGGCGGGGGAGGTATTCTGGGCGTATCCCGGCTGTATCCGCGGCAGAGGCTTTGACGAAACGGGCTACAAGGGCTTTTTGTTCGGCGCCATGGAAAAGGGCAACGTAGCCGCCAAGTTTATCCCCATCTCCAACCACCGCTACGAGGTGGTCACCGTGGACGTTACCGGGCTTTCCCGCATGGAAGCGGTGGAAAAGCTGAAAAAGACCGCCATTCCCTACGGCAGGGAGACGGTGCTTCGCATGATCTTGACGGGAGAAGTGCCGGAGGGGCTTTTGATCCAGCCCGAGGAGATCTCCCGCGGGGCGGAATACCCCGCCTCCATCGAGATCAAGGATCACACCGTTCCCGCCCCCAAGTTCACCGAGCTGGAGGCAAGCAACACCTTAAAGGGCGTTTTTTACCGCTTGATGTCGGAAAAGATCGAAAAAGGGGAGATTCCTCCCGAGGCGTTGAAATACGGCCTTTTGGCATTGGATGACCGCAACGTGGCGGAATTTATGGGAGAGGAGTGAGGAAGATGCAGGATCTGAGAATTA
>JAFYNA010000143.1 GCA_017549925.1 Clostridia bacterium
ACCAAGGCAAAGCTGGGTAATTCTGAGATCCGTACCTTGGTTTCCGGCTTTGTGGCGGAAAAGCTTTACACCTATTTAGAGGAAAATCCCCAGGCCGCCCGTATCATCGTGGAGAAGGCCATTGCCGCCGCCCGCGGCAGAGAGGCCGCTAAGCGTGCCAGAGAGCTAACCCGCAGAAAGGGACTTCTGGAGTCCTCTTCCCTGCCTCATAAGCTGGCAGACTGTAACGAGAGACGGATGGAGTACACCGAGCTTTACTTGGTAGAGGGTGACTCCGCAGGCGGTACCGCAAAGGACGGTCGAGAAAGCCAGTTCCAGGCTATTTTGCCTTTGCGCGGTAAGATCCTGAACGTAGAGAAATCCCATTTGGACCGCATTTACTCCTCCGATTCCATCACCCCCTTGATCCAGGCTTTGGGCTGTGGTATCGGCACGGAATTCGATATTTCCAAGCTCCGTTACGGTAAGATCATTATCATGGCGGATGCCGACGTGGACGGTGCCCATATCCGTACACTGCTGTTGACCTTCTTCTTCCGTCACATGAAGCCGCTGGTGGAAAACGGCCATATTTACGCCGCCGTTCCTCCGCTTTACAAGATCTCCCGCGGTAAGGCAGAGCGTTACGCTTTCTCCGACGAGGAAAAAGAGATGTACGTGGAGGAGCTGGGAGGCAACGTCCGCGTAGAGAGATACAAGGGTCTTGGTGAGATGGATAAGGAACAGCTCTGGGAGACTACCATGAACCCCGAGACAAGAACCTTGAAGCGTATCACCATCGACGACGCCATCCGTGCGGACGCGCTGTTCTCCATCCTCATGGGAGATAAGGTAGAGCCCCGCCGCGCCTTTATTGAAGCCAACGCCAAATACGTTACCAATTTGGATGTTTGATAAGAGCTGCGCTCTCGTCGGAATATCTTAGCAGATATTCCTCCGGTTTTCGTGTCCCTTCCGCGGGACACGGGCCCCTTACGGGGTTCACGGCAAGCCGTGAATTTTTCTCCCCACGCTAACCGCTTGGAGAAAAACAGTTATCGGTGTCTTTTTGCCCGGAATGAATCCGGGCAAGCGACGCGATTTGATTGTATTCCCCGCAGGGGAAGGTCAGTTCGCCTTTCACCATTTTTACAGCATAGATCTGAAAAGACAAGGAGAAATTCCAATGGCTGAAAAAGAATACGATTACAGTGCCTTAGAGGTACAGCATATTAAGGATATCCGCATTGAGGATGAGATCAAGAATGCGTATATCGACTACGCCATGTCGGTTATCGTTTCCCGTGCGTTGCCGGACGTGCGTGACGGCTTGAAGCCGGTTCACCGCCGTGTGCTTTACGCCATGCACGAGGACCATCTGACCTACGATAAGCCTCACCGTAAGTCCGCTACCACCGTCGGTGCCGTTTTGGGTAGCTATCACCCCCACGGCGACACTGCGGTTTATGACACCATGGTACGTATGGCGCAGGATTTCTCTTTGCGTTATCCCTTGGTGGACGGTCACGGTAACTTCGGTAACATCGACGGTGACCCCCCTGCGGCTTACCGTTATACCGAGGCAAGAATGGCCAAGATCGCCGGAGAAATGCTGGCGGACATCGAAAAAGACGTGGTGGATTTCGACCCCAACTTCGATAACACCAAGAAAGAGCCCTCCGTATTGCCCTCCCGCTTCCCCAACCTGCTGGTGAACGGCTCTGTGGGTATTGCGGTAGGTATGGCCACCAACGTGCCTCCTCACAACATGAAGGAGGTCTGCGAGGCTTGTAAGTACCTGCTGGACAACCCCGACTGCTCCATTCCCGAGCTGATGCAGTACGTGAAGGGCCCCGACTTCCCCACCTACGGTACCATTTACGGCACCGCGGGCATTTACCAGGCCTATATGACCGGTAAAGGTCATATCAAGGTACGTGCAAAGGCACACTTTGAGGAGAAAAAGGGCAGAACTGCCATCATCATTACCGAGCTTCCCTATCAGGTAAACCGTTCTCTGCTGTTGGAGAATATGGTAAATCTGGTGAAGTTGAAGAAGATCGAGGGGATCTCCGATATTCGTAACGAATCCGGCAGAAAGGGTATGCGCATCGTCGTTGAAGTGAAGAAGGATGCCAACCCCCAGATCGTCTTGAATTTGCTTTATAAATACACCCAGATGGAGGATACCTGCGCGGTGAATATGCTGGCGCTGGTGAAGGGCGAGCCCAAGATCCTCAATTTGAAGCAGGTGTTGCAACATTATGTAAACCACAGAGAAGAGGTCATCCTCCGCAGAACCCGCTTTGAGCTGGCAAAGGCAGAGAAGGAAGCCCACATTCTGGAGGGTTACATCATTGCCATTGATAACATCGACGAGGTGGTGCAGATCATCCGTCATTCCGCAAGCATTCCCGATGCCAAGCAGAACCTGATGAACCGCTTCGGTCTCTCCGAGGCCCAGGCCCAGGCTATCGTGGACATGACCTTGGGTAAGCTCACCGGCTTGGAGAAGCAGAAGATCGAGGACAGATTGGCGGCCTTGATGGCACTGATCGAGGATCTGAAGGATATTCTCGCCAACCCCGCCAGAGTGTTCGGCATCATCAAGGAGGATCTGGACGATGTTTCCGCCCGCTTTGGAGATGCAAGACGCACCGACATCGTGGAGGTGGAGAACGAGATCCTGATCGAGGACTTGATCGAGAAGCAGGATTGCGTGATCACCGTGACCAACGACGGCTATATCAAGCGTCTGCCTGCGGATACCTACGCCGCACAGCGCAGAGGCGGCAAGGGCGTTACCGCTATGGGCACCAAGGAGGAGGATTTTGTGAAATCCGTCTTCGTGGCATTCTCCCACGATACCCTCTTGCTGTTCTCCAACAAGGGCAGAATGTATACCAAGCGGTGCTTTGAGATCCCCGAGGCCTCCCGTACCGCAAAGGGCACCAATTTGGTGAACGTTTTGAACCTTTCCGAGGGGGAGATGATCACCGCAGGGCTGTCCATCAAGGAGTTCACCGAGGACGAATATTTGGTATTCATCACCCGCAAGGGCGTGATGAAGCGTGTTCAGCTCATCGAATACAAATCCCGCAGACAGAGCGGTCTGTTCGCCATCAATCTGGACGACGACGATCTGCTGTTGGCTGTGCATAAGACCGGCGGCAAGGATCATATCCTCTGCGCCTCTCACAACGGCGCTACCATCCGCTTTGCGGAGACGGATGCCAGATGTATGGGCAGACAGGCTCGCGGCGTAGGCGCCATGGAGCTGCGCGAGGGAGATTATCTGGTGGGTGCTTGTGTCATCCCCGAGGGCGCGGACAACCAGGAGTTCAAGGTCATGACCCTCACCGAGGGCGGCTACGGCAAGCGCAGTGAGATCGCTTCCTTCCCCGTGCAGAAGCGCTTTGGTATGGGTGTTCGCGGTCACGCGGTGAACGAGAAGACCGGGCTTCTCACCGGCATTGCCCTGGTGAAGGAGGAGGACGACTTGATGATGATCACCGACGGCGGTATGATCGTCCGTACTGCGGCCTCCGGCGTGCCTGTTTACGGCAGACCCACCGCAGGCGTTATCGTGATGCGTTTGGCAGAGGATGCCAAGCTGATCAGCTTTGACGTTGCGGCAAAGGCGGATCTTCCCGAGGAAAACGCAGAAGAGACAGCAGAAAATGCAGTAGAGGAGTAATCACATGGCATCCGAAAGAGAAAGAGCAAAAGAAGAATACCTGGTCCTTCGTGAGAAGGCCTTGAAGGTAGAAAAGAAATACAGCCTGATCAAGATGCTTTCCGACATTCTGTATATGCTGTGCGGCGGCGTGATCATCGGCGCGTTGATCTATATGTTCTCCGTTTGGACACAGATCGAGGGCGGCGACAGAGTTTTGCGTATTCTGTTGTTCGTGGCAGGCTTCTTTGCCTCCGTTGCCCTGGCGGCCTTTGTTTCCCGCATTTCCCTCAAGAAAAAGAAGGAGCTTCACGATCTGAAGGTAAGACTTGAGGATCTGGAAAGCAAGTATCATCTGTAAAATCCCAATAAAGAAAGACCGTTCGCAGTGAACGGTCTTTTTTGTGTAAATTTTTCTGCCAAAAAGGACTTATGCTCTCTTTGCTTTGCCGATGGCGGCCTTGACGTAGCCGAATGCGCCGATGACGCAGAAGAGCAAGCCCAGACCCAGATCCTTGAAATATGCGGAAGCGATCTCCGGCTCTTCCAAGAACAGGTAAGCGTTGGAAATAGACTCAAAGAAGGTGGGTGCGTAATCGATTTCGCCTTCTTCAAACCAGAGCTGACAAGCATCGTACACGTCGTAGGAGAGGCAGAGATACCAAGACAGCACCAGCACGATGAACGCGATCACGGTGGAGATGATAATACCCTTGGTGCTTTCACGCTTGCCGAAGATGGCGTAGCCCTTGATGGCGCAAACAACGCCGATGAGGCCGCTGATTGCCGCAAGGATACCTACCTGATACAGCACGAACCAGATGATACCACCTGCGAGGGAGAACAAAAATGCACCTACGATACCTGCCACAACGTTCTCATTGGGGAGCTGAACGGGCTCTACCGGAGGAGTTTGGGGCTCTTCGGGAGTGGGGATGACGTTTTCTACTTCAAAATTATCGGTCATAAGAAAATACCTCCTTTTTTTTGAAGTATAGCACAATTGTCGGAGATTGTCAATAGATTTTTTAAAGGGGCTCCCCTAAGAGAGCCCCGATGGGTATTTTTTTGTTATTCTGCGGGGTTGGCGTTCTGCTGTTGCTGCAGGAGGGCGGCCAGATCCAGGATGGACATCACGTTGCCGTTTTCTCCCACGAAGGTTTCGGGGAGCTTACCGTCCCAAGCCTCCAGCAGGTAGAACTGCAACAGCTCTGCGGTCATGGATTCTGCCAGCATTTTGTTGATCTCGGCTTCCTTTTCGCCCACGTACTCTGCGGCGTCTGCCTCGATCTTCTTGACCTCTGCCTCGGCGTTGGCGTTGATCTTATCGGTTTCTGCCTTGGCCTCTGCCTCAATGACCTTACGCTGAGCGGCGGCTTCTGCCTCCATGATGGCCTGCTGCTGAGCGATCTCAGCCTGCAGCTTGTTCTGAGCGGCAACCTGCTTTGCCTCAACGGCGGCGGTGAAGGCGTCGGTGAAATCCATATCCTCCACAGCGGTGGAAAGAACCTCGATGTTGTAGGTCTCAAGATCCTTCACCAGAATGTCCAAGATCTTAACGGAAAGCTCGTTGCGGCTCTCCACCAGCTCGTCGGCGGTGTACTGCGCTACCACGCTCTTTACAGCCTCCTGGATACGGGGGATCATAACGGTTTCGTAGTAGGAAACGCCGATGGAGCGGTAGATCTCCTGGGCGTTGGTCTTCTGGATCTGGTAGTTGATGGAGTAGACCACGCTGACCTCCTGAATATCGCTGGAGAAGCAGGTCATGGTGAGGGAGCCCTTCTGGTTACGGTTGTCCAGCTTGACCACGTCCTGCCAAGGCATTTTCACGTGGACACCTGCCTCGAAGGTGTAGTCCTCCACCTTACCGAAGGTGGTAACGATGCCGGTATGACCGGTGGGAACGGAGGTCACGCAGGAAAAACCTACGATGATCAGACCTGCCAGTGCGATGAACTGCTTGGGGTTGAGCTTCCAAACAGGTCTCTGCTTTACTTTGCCGAACTCGGAATACTTCTCCATGGAAAAACCGAAGAAGATAAACAGAGCGACGATTGCGACCAAACCAAGTGCGAATAATGCCATTTTTTTGTTTCCTTTCAAAATGTATGTGTTATTGTTTTTTCTTTGAAAAATGAGGGGGGTGTGCTGACGAGGCGACGCCAACTTGTTTATTGCGAAGCACTCACTCCCGCCAATCTTCCCGTGGCGTAGGCGATCTGCAGGTTATAGCCCCCGGTGTAGGCGTCCACGTCCAGCAGCTCCCCTGCGAAGAACAGCCCGGAGACCAGCTTGGACTCCATGGAGCGGGGGTCAACCTCGCTGACCTTGACACCGCCGCTGGTAACGATGGCCTCCGCAATGGGGCGGGTGCCGGTGATGGGGATGATCAGATCCTTCAAGGCGTCGCAAAGCTTCCCACGGATTTCCTTGGAGACGGAATGTACCTTTAAGGTGCCGTCGATGCCGCTTTTTTCCAAAAACGGGGAGATCATGGAGGAGGGTAACAGCGCCCCCATGCAGTTGGCCAGATCCTTGTTGGGGGAGGCGGCAAACTCACGCAAGAGGCGGTTCTCTAAGGTTTTGCGATCCAAGGCGGGCTTCATGTCCAAATGTAATTCCAACGGGTACTTCTGCCCCAAATGGGCGGAGGCGGACAAGATCACAGGGCCTGTGACTCCGAAATGGGTGAGCATCATCTCTCCCTGCTCCTTATAGAGGGCTTTGCCGTCCTTCACGAAGGAAATGCCCACGTTCTTTAAGGAAAGACCCATGCATTTCTTGCAGAAGGGGTCGGAAGAGACCAGAGGGACAAGAGAGGGCTTGGCAGGGATCACGGTGTGTCCCGCCGCCTTGGCAAAGCGGTAGCCGTCTCCCGTTGAGCCGGTGAGGGGGTAGGATGCTCCGCCGGTGGCTAAGATCACGCGGTCGAAGGCAAGCTTCTTCCCTTGCTCCAACAAAACGCCCTTCACCGCGCCGTTTTCCAGCAGCAGTTCCTTGACGCACCCCTTTTGGATGCGTACCCCCGCTTCCTTGGCGGTCTTTACCAAGCAATCGGTCACGTCCCGGGCTTTGTCGCTTACCGGGAAGACACGTCTGCCCCGCTCCGTCTTGGTGGGGACACCGTGGGACTCAAAGAATGCCACCGCATCCTCCGGCAGAAACTCCGAAAGGGCGCGGTAGAGAAACCGCGGGTTGACGGGTACGTTTTGGAGAAAGGTCTCCATGTCGCAAAGGTTGGTGATGTTGCATCTCCCCTTGCCGGTGATGTTCAGTTTTTTGCCGCAGAAGGGGTTCTGCTCCAGCAAGGTGACGTCTCCGCCGTATTCTGCCGCGAAGATGGCCGCGAACAGGCCCGCAGGCCCTCCGCCCACCACGGCGATGCGAATAGGTTCCATAAATGCTCCTTCCTTTGCTCTACGGGTACAGTATAGCACATAATCACGTGATTGTCAATAGGTTTCCGACGATATTTTTTAAAAAGTTATGGCGTGTGGATGTTGGGGTCTGCCACCCGATAAGGGGGCAGCTTTACGGGAGGGATCCCCACCATGGCGGAGAAGAGGGTGATGGTTTGGTTCCAGAGAGGCTGGAGCATCCCTGCCGCTTCCATGTGGAGACGGCGTTTTTCCCCATCGTCGTTGTGGTCGAAGCCCTGGCAGGCGAACACCCCCACGTGGTGGAACTTCAAGCGGAACAGCCCCTCGTGCCCCGCATCCTGCACGGTGACGATGGCGTCCCCTGCAAACTGCTTGGTATCGTTGTTGTACCGAACGGCAAATTTCACCGTGGCTTCCAGCCGCATCTCGGTGTCTTTTTTGATATTTTTCTGAAAGGTAAAGTCGTCGATGGACGCCCCGAGAAAATGCAGAGTGCTCATAAAGAACCTCCCGATGGATGTATTTTCTCCATTATACTATGAATACGCAGACTTGTCAAGGCGTGAAAAATCAAGCCATGTAAAGGTTTTTCTTGTTTTTTTCGTGAAAAAAACTTGACATTTCGTGAAATTCATGTTAAAATGCGAGTGTGAAGTTTTATCGGATACTTTGTAAACAAAAGATGTCCGATCGGGTTCTACGCGTGCAAGAAAGCGAGGCAAGCATGTTCCAGCAGGGGCAACAGATCATATACGGCGGTAACGGCGTTTGCCGCATTGAAGAGATCGTCCTGCGGGAGAGTGCGCTTTCGGAAGAGCCTGTTCCCATGTACGTGATACGGTTGGATTCCGGTTTGACCTCCTTTGTTCCCGTTTCCAGCACCGTGTTTATGCGGGAGCTGGTCTCCCCCGAGGAGGCGGAGGCTGTGATCGCGGAGTATCCTTCCATTGAGGTCAAGTGCTTTGGCAGTACCAACTCCAAGGCCATGGCGGATCGGTACCGCAGTATTTTGGCGGGGCATGACCCCCGTGAGATGCTTTGCCTCTACAAATCCCTGCAGGAGAAGATGGAGAAGGCCCGCGCCTGCGGCAAGAGACCCGGCTCTATGGACGAGCGGTTCTCCTTTGCTGTGCTGGAGGAGGTCTCCAAGGAGTTCTCTGCCGTTTTGGGATGCACCCCCGCCGAGATTTTGGCGCGGCTGGGCATTGATTGACTATTTCTTTTTTTCATTTCATTTCCCCTTTTTAGATCAAGTCTGTTTCGGTTTCTCCCCCTTTTCCGAGACGGACTTGATCTTTTTTTGTTGATTTTTTGGGAAATTCGTGATATACTGAAGAAAATACGGAGTCTTGGAGCGTTTGCTATGGAGCATCTCACCGAAAATCAAAAATATATCGCTATTCTGAAGGAGGAGCTGGTGCCCGCCATGGGTTGCACCGAGCCCATCTCCTTGGCTTACGCCGCCGCTGTTGCCCGCTGTACCTTGGGGGCGCTTCCCGAGAGCGCGGTGGTGACCGTCAGCGGAAACATTATTAAGAACGTGAAAAGCGTGATCGTGCCCCACACCGGCGGGCTGAGAGGAATCGCCGCCGCGGTGGCCGCAGGGTTTGTGGCGGGGGACGAGACCCGACATCTGGAGGTGCTTTCCCGCGTGCCCCGTGAGAAGGTGGCGGAGATCGCTGCCTATCTGCAAAAAAACGTGATCACCGTGGAGCAATCCGACTCCGGCAGGCTTTTTGAGATCATTATCACCGCCCAAGGGAACGGCCACACCGTCCGTGTGGAGATCACCGACGGGCACACCAAGGTCTCCCGCATTGAGATGGACGGTAAGGAGCTGTTTGCCCAGGAGGAGGCTTTTGCCGAGGCGGAGCAGACGGATCGTTCCTTTATGACCGTGGAGGGCATCGTAAGGTTTGCCGACGAGACGGAGCTGGAGGAGGTTCTTCCCGTGCTTTCCCGTCAGATCGCCTGCAACACCGCCATTGCCATGGAGGGGCTCACCGGGAAATACGGTGCCGCCGTGGGCAAGGTGCTTCTTGACACCTACGGGGACAACGTGCATACCCGCGCCAAGGCTTGGGCCGCCGCAGGCTCCGACGCCAGAATGAGCGGCTGTGAGCTGCCCGTGGTGATCAACTCCGGCAGCGGCAACCAGGGGCTTACCGCTTCCCTGCCTGTCATCGTGTACGCCAAGGAATTGAAGGTCTCCCAGGAGAAGCTTTACAGAGCGCTTTTGGTCTCCAACTTGGTGACCATTCACCTCAAAACGGGCATCGGTTGCCTTTCCGCTTACTGCGGGGCCATTTCCGCAGGCTGTGGAGCGGGTGCGGGAGTTACCTATCTGTTCGGCGGGGATTTCAAGGCCATTGCCCATACCGTGGTGAACGCCATCGCCATCAACTCCGGCGTGGTTTGTGACGGTGCAAAGGCTTCCTGCGCCGCGAAGATCGCTTCCTCGGTGGAGGCGGGGCTGTTGGGTATGTATATGTACCAAAACGGCAGGCAGTTCTTCGGCGGTGACGGCATCGTCACCAAGGGCGTGGAGCGTACCATCGAGAACGTTTCCGCCTTGGCAAGAGAAGGCATGAAGGAAACGGATAAAGAAATTTTGAAGATCATGCTCAGCTGTTGATGAGTAAGAGGGCCTTTTTGCGCAAAAAAGGGCCCTTTTTTGAGGTTCCTCAGAAATTTTTTCAAAAAACGCTGAGGAATTTTCCCGTTTCGATTGTATAACAAGCAGAAAGGAAGGTATCACACCATGGATAACGGCGCAAGTAGCTACCGCCGCTACCTGGATGGCGAGACAGAAGCCTTTGACGAGATCGTAATCACCCTTTACGACCCGTTGGTTTTGTTTCTCTGCCGATACGTGAAGGATCACCACACTGCGGAAGACATCGCCATGGACGTGTTTGCCGACCTTGTGGTACATAAGCATCGATATAATTTCCGCGTTTCCTTAAAGACGTATTTGTTTATGCTGGGGAAATCCCGCGCCTTGAACTACTTAAAACGCCGTCAGCGGATCGCGGACGTTCCCATAGAGGAGCTTCCCTTGCAGGGGGAAGAGCCCTCCGCAGAGGCGCAGTACGCCATTGATCAGCGGAAAAAAGCCCTCCACGCCGCTATGGCAGAGCTGCCCGAGGACATGGCGGAGGCCTTGTATCTGATGTATTTTGAAGATCTTTCCTACGAAGAGATTGCCCGGGTGATGAAGCGCACAAAAAAACAGGTGGATAACCTGCTGTATCGGGGCAAAAAACAGCTTCGTGCCATCCTGGAAGAAGGAGGAATAGAACCGTGAAGGATTACAGATCCGTCCGCGACGAGATCTTTCGCCGCGCGGAAGTGAAAAAACAGAATAGACGGCAAAAATTTGTCCGCGGGGCAACGGTTTGCCTTTTGCTGTGCCTTTGTCTGCCCGTGAGCCTTTGGGCTTGGCAGACGGGGGCTTCCTTGGAGGAGCCGCCGCTCTACGCGCCGGAGGATAACGCCCAGGGGGCGCCTTCTTCCGGGGAGAATGCGGAGATTTTCCAAAGTGCCGCTCCCGATGCTTCCAAAGAGCCGGAGGCAGAGGCTTCCGAGGAACCGTGGGAGGAAGAGCCCATCTACTCCGAGGAACCGTGGGAGGAAGAGCCTGCCCCTGCTCCCGATGAGCCGGAAGAACCGGAGGCAGAGGCTTCCGAGGAATCGTGGGAGGAAGAGTCTGCCCCTGCTCTCGATGAGCCGGAAGTCCCCGCAGATCCGGAGGAGCCCGCGCCTTCCCTTCCGCAAGGGGTGACGGTGGAGCTGTATTGGTTTGAGAACCCGAACTGGAGTAACGATGAAATTCTTGGTTTCATCGCCTTGAAGATCAACGGAGAGTTTGATTTGGAGAAAGGGTATATCTTCCTTACCCAAAAAGGGGGCATGCTCATTGAGCAGGCTTCGGGAGGGACATCTTTGCTGAAATCTCTTTGCGAGGAGGCGGGAATCCCTTTCCCCACCCATAGCTTGACGGCGGAAGAGGGAAAACTGCTTTTGGAAGAGCTTTTGGACTATTATTCTTAAGGAGGAAAAAGCATGAAGAAGATAGGAATCCTTTTACTGTGCGGGATGCTGTTGCTGACATCTTGTGAGAACGCCATGCCTCGGGAGGAATCCTCCGCGTTGGTTTCCCGGGAGGAAGTGTCTGTCTCGGTCTCTGAGGAATCCATAGAGGAATCCCTGCCCGACCTCTCGGAGGAATCGGAAGCCCCCGCAGAGCCGGAGGAGCCGGAAATTCCTGCGGAGATGCTTTTGGAGGTTCCGATTTACGTGGAGGAGGTGCAATACCGTTACCACGAGGAATATACGGCGGTGCTGGGCAGTGCAGAGGAAGCAAAGGCCTTCTTTGATCGGTACGCCCCCGCAGGAAACGGAGACGATTATCGGTGGCAGGCTCGGTACGATGAAGGTTTTTTTGAAAACCATTTGCTGGCGGTTGCCTATCTCCCCGAGGGAAGCGGCACACCTTGGATAGGGTCGGAATCCCTTTGGCTGAAGGAGGGCGTTCTGGAATGGAACGTGAATTCCTACGTTTATGGGGACGTGCTGGAATGGGATGTGGAATGTTGGGTGATGGCGGCAGAGCTTCCCCGTG
>JAFYNA010000144.1 GCA_017549925.1 Clostridia bacterium
GATGAACACCATCGCCACCTTTGCAAAAGGGGCTACCGGTGCCGCCATCGGCGTAGCCATTGCTCATCGCTTGGGGGCGCACCCTTTGGTAATGTTCTCCTGCGGCGCGGTAGGTGCTATGTCCAACGCCATGGGTGCGATTGTTGCCCGCGACGGCGGCGCAATTTTGAAATGGGCGGTTACTGAGGGTGACGGATCGGGCGTCTTCTATGCGGCAGGTCCTGCAGGGGCATTCTTTGCAGTGATCATTGCCTGCGAGCTAGGACAGCTGGTCTCCAAAAAAACAAAGGTTGACATTCTGGTCACTCCCGTGGTGACCTTGCTGGCGGGCTTCGGAGCAAGCTGGCTGCTTTGTCCCTTGGTTTCTTACGTGATGTACTATCTGGGAAGCTTCGTTTCCTACGCCACCACCTTCCAGCCCTTGTTGATGGGCATCGTGCTTTCCGTGATCATGGGCATCGTGTTGACCCTGCCCATTTCCAGTGCCGCCATCTGCGCCATGATCTTCTCCGAGGCGGCTTATGAGGTGGCCTTGTCCAACGGAACCGCAGAGGGCTTCCTGCTGGCGGGCGGTGCCTGCGTGGCGGGCTGTTGCGCACAGATGGTGGGCTTTGCGGTAATCAGCTTCCGTGAGAACCGTTGGGGAGGGATCGTTTCCCAAGGCTTGGGAACCTCCATGCTCCAAATGGGCAATATTGTCAAGAAGCCCGTGATCTGGCTGGCACCCATTCTGGCCTCCGCAGTGACCGGCCCCATCTCCACCATGGTGTTCGGGTTGCAATGCAAGGGCGTTGCCGCCGGTATGGGCACCTGCGGATTGGTAGGCCCTATCGGTGTCATTGACTCCACAGCAGAGCCGGACGCCATGATGTGGATCGGCTTGGCGGTGGTTTGCGTAGCGTTGCCAGCCCTCCTTTCCCTGGTGTTCAACGAGATCCTCCGCAAGCTGGGATGGATCCAAACGGGAGACATGAAGATCGACGCTTAAAAGCTACATAAAGCGAGAGAGCCTTGATGAAAAAAGGCTCTCTTTTTTGACCCTTACGGCAGTGGGTTTTAGTGAAAACTTGTTGACTTTTCTTTCGGCTTGGGGTATGATAAAAAACAGATCAAGAAAGGGAGAACAGCATGACGCATCAAGAAATACAAGATCTTTTGGAAAGGCAGCGGGCTTATTACCGAAGCGGCGTGACCATTCCTGCGGACTTCCGCATCAAGCAGTTGAAAAAGCTGTACGAGACAGTCAAAAAATATCAAAATGAGATCAATGATGCCTTGCAGGCGGATCTGGGGAAAAGCCACTTTGAGGGCTTTATGTGCGAGTCCGGCTTGGTGCTGACGGAGATCTCTTATATGCTCAAGCACGTAAAGAAATTTGCCGGGAGAAGGACGGTCAAAACGCCCTTGGCCCAATTCCGCTCTCACAGCTATCGGCAGGCGGTTCCCTACGGCAACGTGTTGATCATGAGCCCTTGGAACTATCCCTTTTTGCTGGCCATCGAGCCCCTTACCGACGCCATTGCGGCGGGCAATACCGCCATCATAAAGCCCAGTGCATACGCTCCTGCCACCGGTAGGATGGTGGAAAAGCTGATACGAGAATGCTTTGATCCCGCCTACGTGACCGTGGTGATGGGAGGCAGAGCGGAAAACACGGCGCTGCTGGATGCCAAGTTTGACATGATCTTCTTTACGGGCAGTCAAGCTGTGGGAAAAGAGGTGCTTCGCCACGCCGCAGAGCATTTGACCCCCGTAGTCTTGGAGCTTGGGGGCAAAAGCCCTTGCATCGTGGAAAAAAGCGCAGACATCAAGCTTGCCGCACGTCGCATCGTGTTCGGTAAATTCCTCAACTGCGGGCAGACCTGCGTAGCCCCGGATCACGTTCTCTGCGAAAAATCGGTGCTTGAGGACTTTGTAAAAGCCGTGGTCGAGGAGATCAAAAAGCAATTCGGAGAAAATCCCTTGGAAAACCCGGATTACGGCAAGATCATCAACGAAAAGCATTTTGCCCGTCTTTGCGGCTTGATAGACCAAAGCAAGGTGGTCTTTGGCGGGGCTACCGATCCCGCCGCTTGCAGAATTGCGCCTACGGTGATGGTGAACGTAACGGAAGAGGACGGGGTTATGGGAGAAGAGATCTTCGGCCCCATTCTGCCCATTCTCGGCTTTGAGGATTTTGATAAAACGGTGGACAAGCTGAAGACCAAGGAGCATCCCCTGGCCCTCTATCTGTTCACGAGCAATAAAAAGCACATTCACAGAGTGACCACCGAGCTTTCCTACGGCGGCGGGTGTATCAACGACGTGGTGATCCATTTGGCAACCAGCGAGATGGGCTTTGGCGGCGTGGGAGCAAGCGGCATGGGCAGTTACCACGGGAAGGATGGCTTCGATGCCTTCTCTCACTATAAATCCATCGTGGACAAAAAGACCCGGCCGGATCTCCCCATGCGCTACCAGCCCTACCGCAGTAAGCTTTGCAAAAAGCTGGTTCGGTTCTTTTTGAAATGAAAAGCGAAAAAGAAGGTCTTGTTTTCATGCACACAAGACCTTCTTTTTGATTTTGTTTTATAACCGCTCCTCCACGGACAAAACGGTAAGGCGCTCCCCTTCTACGGAGAAGCGGATCTCAAGGTCTGCAAAGGGAAAGCCGTAGACCCGCAAGGGATCCTGCTGGTAGGCAGGTCGGGGATCCTGGGCTAAGATCTCCCGCAGGGGGGCGCGGTATTGAGGCGGTACTTTGGAAAGCAGGGCCTCCGGAAACTCCACCTGCAAGGCGTATTCCCGCAGAGGCTCCGCAAAGCCCCCCGAGGCATCGGGCTTGGCATCCGCAAAGGGTAAGTAAGGCTTGATATCCAGAATAGGCGTGCCATCCATAAGATCCGCTCCCGCAACCACCAGCTCATTCCCCTCAATGCGCAAAAGGCGCACGCAGGAAAGGCCTATGGGGTTGGGGCGGAAGGGAGAGCGGGTGGCGAATACTCCCATACGGGTATTTCCGCCCAAACGGGGAGGGCGTACCGTGGGAGACCACTCCTCCCGAACGGCCTCGGAGAACACCCAGATCAGCCAAACGTGAGAGAAATCCTCCAAGCCCCGCAGGGCGTCCTTGACGCGGTATTCCTTCTCGAAGACGATGCGGGATTCCAGCATATCCAGGATCCCGCTTTGACGAGGGATGCCGAATTTGGTGGGAAAGGGGGTGCGGATGGTGGCAATGGGTTTCATTTCCATAAAAATCTGCCTCGCGTAAAGTTCATTCAGAAAAGCCGCACCCAAGGGCACGGCTTTTTCCTTTTATGATGGGAGCTATCAGTCCTTGCGGATACGAACGTCCATCTGCTTGTAGGGAACCTCGATACCGGTCATATCAAAGGCCTTCTTGATGGTCTCGTTCAGGTCAAAGTTAACCGTCCAATAATCCTCTTTCTTGGTCCAAGCACGAACAACGAATGCCAAGCCGTCGTCGGTTCTGCCGGTATAAACAACCGCCAAAGCGGGCTGATCCAGCACCAGAGAATGAGCGGATGCGAGAGAGCTGAGCAGATCGCGTACGCGGTCGATGTCCGTCTCGGCTGCAACCACAACGGGGATATCCACACGGCGGAGATCCTTCTTGGAATAGTTGGTGACGGTGCTGTTCATCAATGCACCGTTGGGCAGGGTAACGGTCTTGTTGTCGGGGGTGCAAAGCACGGTGTACATGATGGAGATCTCCTCAACGGTACCGGACACACCCTGAGACTCTACGTAATCCTCAACGCGGAAGGGCTTGAAGATCAGCAGCATCAAGCCGCCGGCCAGGTTGGACAGAGAGCCCTGCATTGCCAAGCCCACTGCAGCACCTGCGGTTGCCAGAACGGTCACCACGGAAGCCATGGGAACGCCCATCACGCCGATGGCAGAGACGACGATAATCACCTTCAGACCGATGGATACGAAGTTGAAGAAGAAGGATGCCACGGTACGATCCATTTTGGCAGCCATCTTGCTCTTGCGTAAGAACTTCACGAAAGCCTTCACGCAAGCGAAGCCGATGATCAGGATCAGGCCTGCAAAGAGAAGCTTTGCCCCTATGTCAACGCAGAGGTTCACAAGGGAATTCAAAAAGTTTTCCATAAATTTCCTCCAAAAATAGTATCTGCACTTATTTTATACGCAAGAGCGGGGGTTTGTCAAGGGGGAGGCGGGGATTTTTTATGTCGAAACCTTAAATTTTATCCTCTTCTTCTTGACAATCTGTGAAAGAAGAGGTATACTGTTGCTATTGATAAATTGGAGTATTATAGTTATGGGTAAGTATCGTGTTCTTTGCTTCGCCAATCAAAAGGGCGGAGTAGGCAAAACAACATCTGCCATCAACGTTGCGGCGTGCTTGGCACGTGCCGGAAAAAAGGTGCTTTTGGTAGACGCTGATCCCCAGGGGAATGCTACCAGCGGTATCGGTGTCTCTAAGAAGGGGCTTTCCGCTACGGTGTACGACGTGCTGATCGGTCAGAAGTCAGTGGAGGAGACTGTGGTCAAAACCAGCGTCAAGCGGTTGGATCTCCTGCCCTCCGGTATCGATCTGGTGGCCGCGGAGTTGGAGCTGGCGGATGAATCCCGCAGAGAATACCGTCTGCGCGACGCTCTTGCGACAGTGCGTGAAAAATACGACTACATCATCATCGACTGCCCTCCCGCTTTGAGTTTGGTGACCATCAACACCTTGGTTGCCGCTGACGGCGTGGTGATCCCGCTGCTGTGCGAATATTATTCCTTGGAGGGTCTCACCCAGCTGAATGCCACCATCGGGCAGATCCGTAAGCGCTACAACCCCTCCCTGGAGCTGGTGGGCGTTTTGATCAATATGTACGACGGCAGACTGAATCTGACCATGAGCGTTTTGGAGGAGATCAAGAACTTCTTCCCCGGGAAGCTGTTCCGCACTCCCATCCCCCGCTCCGTCCGCATCAGCGAGGCGCCCAGTCACGGTCTTGCCATCGTGGATTACGAGCGAAACGGCAAGGGTGCCGCCGCATACGCCTCCGTGGCAAGAGAGCTGATCACCCGTTGTGAGGGAAAATAAGAGAGGATTTTGAATATGGCAAAAAAGGGTTTGGGGCGCGGCTTGAGTGCCCTGCTGTCCGATAATGTGCCCGAGCTTCCCGAGGTGGAAGCGGGGACCGACGGACGTTTGATTCAATTACATATTTCCGACATCGAGCCCAACCGCAAGCAGCCCCGCAAGCATTTTGACGAGAATGCTTTGATGGAGCTTGCGGAATCCATTGGGATGCACGGCCTTCTGGAGCCCATTGCGGTACGGAAGAAGGAAAACGGATATTACGAGATCATTGCCGGAGAACGCCGCTGGCGCGCCTCCCGCATGGCCGGTCTGAACACCATCCCCGCCATCGTCAAGGAGATCGGGGACGAGGAAGCCGCTTTGCTGGCATTGATTGAAAACCTGCAGAGAGAGGATCTCAACCCCGTGGAAGAAGCCTTGGGGTATCGTGATCTGATCCAGCGCTACGATCTCACCCAGGAGGAGGCCGCCAAGAAGGTGGGCAAATCCCGTGCAAACGTGGCGAACCTGATGCGCATTCTGAACCACCCGGCAAGCGTGCTTGCTTTGGTGGAGAACGGTTCCCTCTCCTACGGCCACGCCAGAGCGATTTTGCCCTTGGCGGAAAAGCTGGGAGAGAAGGAGCTTCTCGCCGTGGCGGAAAAGATCGCGGAGGAGGATCTCTCCGTGAGACAGACCGAGGCCTTGGCGAAGAAGATGCTGACCGAGCCCACGGACAAGCCTGTTACCGCCGACCCGGTGAAGAGCCAATACCTGAAGGTTCTGGAGCGTTCCGTCAGTGCCTCTGCGGGACGTAAGGCCGCCATCAAGGCAGAAAAGGACGGCAGCGGCAAGCTGGTGCTTTCCTTTGCCTCCACGGAGGATCTGGAAACCTTATTGACCGCCCTCTGCGGCAAGCATTTTTTGGAAGAACTGAGCGAAACGCTCTGAGGATAGTAAGGAGTTTAACATCATGATCGACATTAAGTTTTTGAGAGAAAATCCGGACGTTGTCCGTGAAAACATTAAGAAGAAGTTCCAGGATGCCAAGCTTCCCATGGTGGACGAGGTTCTGGAGCTGGACAAGCGTAACCGCGCCATCAAAGGCGAGGTAGAGGCTCTGCGCTCCGAGCGTAACAAGGGCTCTAAGTCCATCGGTATGCTGATGGGGCAGGGCAAGCGCGAGGAAGCAGAGGCACTGAAGAAGCAGATCGCCGCTATGGGCGGTAAGATCGACGAGCTTTCCGCAGAGGAAAAGCAGGTGGAGGAGGCTCTTCTGGCCAAGATGATGCTCATTCCCAACATCATCGACCCCTCCGTGCCCATCGGTAAGGATGACAGCGAGAACGTTGAGGTTCAGAAGTACGGCGAGCCCGTGATCCCTCCCTACGATATCCCCTATCACACCGAGATCATGGAGAAGTTCTCCGGCATCGACCTGGATTCCGCAGGCAGAGTGGCAGGCAACGGCTTCTATTACCTCATGGGCGACATTGCCAGACTGCATTCCGCAGTGATCTCTTATGCAAGAGACTTTATGATCGACAGAGGGTTCACCTACTGCGTCCCTCCCTTTATGATCCGCTCCGCTGTGGTAAACGGCGTTATGAGCTTTGCGGAAATGGATGCCATGATGTACAAGATCGAGGGCGAGGATCTCTACCTCATCGGTACCTCCGAGCATTCCATGATCGGTAAGTTCATCGATCAGATCATTGATGAAAAGCAGCTTCCCATCACCCTCACC
>JAFYNA010000145.1 GCA_017549925.1 Clostridia bacterium
CAAACTGTAATAGGTGCGCGCGAAAAGATGACGGAGGTTGTGGGGAAAGACCTTCTTCTCCGACACATTCGCCGCCTTGCATAGCTTTTTCATATCACTCCAAATATTCGACCTATCAAGCGGATTGCCGTTCTTCGTCACGAACACGGCTCCGCTTTTTATTTTTTGCTCTTTAATATACTGCTTTAAGATCTGACAAAGCTGCTTTGGCAGGAATACCTGTCTGCACTTGCCCTTGCAGTTGATCTCGGCAATACCGCGTGACACCGCCTCAACAGTAACGTAGCGCACCTCGGATACACGGATACCCGTAGAACAGATCGTCTGCATCAAGAGATACAAGCGCTCGTTTTTCTTCTGCTTTGCCGCTTGCAAAAGACGATCATACTCAGCTTTAGTTAGTTCTTTATCCGTTGAAGCGAAAATCTGCTTTTGAATTTTAAGATTCTTCACTCTCAAATCATACCACTCCATGAAATTGAAAAAGCTATTGAGTGACGAGAGCGCGGCGTTCACGCTTGCCGGAGCATAATGCTCGCAAAGATATACCTTGTATTCGAGAACCACCGTTTTACATAGCTCCTGCTCGCCGAGCCACGTTTGAAACTCCCCCACATCGTGCAAATACTTGTTGATCGTTGCCTGCGCCTTTTCCTCGTTAATCAGATAGTCCTTGAATGATCTTATTGTTTCAATCGTTATTTTTCTCATACTCTGTCATCCTCCTTCTACCTAATTATTTTATCATGAACAGATGAATATATTTATGGCTGCTATTATTGTATCAAATATACGCCAAGATGAAAAGAATCCGTAGGTCATCGAAATAACCTACGGATTATAGTTGTGAAATTATTTTGCCTTGACTATTGTAGAAAAGCGTTCTATATCGCGGAATATCGCAAGAAGCGCATCCTTTTCAGCTATGGTATAAGTGTTTAGCAGGGATTGAAGCTGTGCATCAATCTCTGTGTGAGATTTAACGTTATCCACTCCAACTAAGGTGTCTAACGATACATCCAAAGCACTTGCTATTCGAGCGAGTGTTTTGGCACTTGGGAGCTTATTACCGCGTTCAAGATTGCTCAAATGTTCCTTTGATATATCTGCCATTTCTGCTAAACTCAGTTGGCTAATACCTTTTGAGCGTCGGAAGTCTGCTATTCGCTGACCGAGATTGAGCCATACGGAGTTAGGGAGCGACCTCATGCGTAGATCACCTCCCGCAACACAAATTCTTCCGCGCTTGCCTTGATATTATTCATCTCGTCAACCCAACGGAGCATATCGCGAGCCTTTAAGTTCTCATCAATACCTCTTTCGGTAGCAAGGCGGGGGATGATGGTTTCAAGTATTTCATTTACTTCAAGGTCTATCTCGTGCAACCGAGCGTTCAACGTGCCTTCGGTCAACAGAGTTGTGTACCTTCCGCGACGATGGTTCTTGATGTAATTAAGGTACATCCGTCCATACTTACCGATTTGATAGTCGGTTTGTTCGGGAGGTGTAATATCGGGAATAAAGTGTCCGTTTTCCTCGCGGTAGGTTCCTCCGAGGGCTTCATATAGGGATTCAAAGTTCTTTTTCATTGTAGTATCCTCCAAAATTAGATTTTGATTTTACTACAATTCATCCTCGCATCCAAACCAATACAAAAACCGAAGGCGTACCTGCTCTATCGCAGGTACGCCTTCGGATCCTTTTTCTTGATGGCTTAATATGCAACGCCCTGGGCGATCATGGACTGTGCAACCTTCTCGAAGCCTGCGATGTTTGCGCCTGCTACCAGATTGCCTGCCATGCCGTACTTCTCTGCGGCATTGAATGCGTTGTGGAAGATGCCCACCATGATGCCGTGGAGCTTGTTGTCCACTTCCTCAAAGCTCCAGCTGTAACGCATGGAGTTCTGGCTCATCTCCAGAGCGGAGGTGGCTACGCCGCCTGCGTTTGCCGCCTTTGCAGGCCCAAACAGAACGCCGTTGCTCTGCAGAACTGCGATGGCCTCGGGGGTGGAGGGCATATTTGCGCCTTCCGCAACTGCCATAACGCCGTTTGCCACCAGAGCCTTAGCGGATTCCTCATCCAGCTCGTTCTGGGTAGCGCAGGGCAGAGCGATGTCGCAGGGGATGGTCCAGATGCCCTTGCAGCCGGGAGTAAAGGTTGCGCCCTCAACACGGGAAACGTACTCGGAAATGCGGGCACGCTCAACCTCCTTGATCTGCTTCATCACGTCAAGGTTGATGCCGTTTGCATCGTAAACGTATCCGGAGGAGTCAGACATTGCCACAACCTTGGCGCCCAAGGTGGTAGCCTTCTCTGCGGCGTAGATAGCTACGTTACCGGAGCCGGAAACTACAACGCACTTGCCTGCGAAGGAATCGTTCTTCATGCAGGAGAGCATCTCCTGGGTGAAGTAGCACAGACCGTAGCCGGTAGCCTGCTTACGAGCCAGAGAGCCGCCGTAGGTGAGACCCTTACCGGTGAGAACACCGGTGAACTCGTTGCGCAGTCTCTTGTACTGACCGTACAGGAAGCCGATCTCTCTTGCGCCTACGCCGATATCGCCTGCGGGAACGTCGGTGTCAGCACCGATGTGCTTGGCAAGCTCGGTCATAAAGCTCTGGCAGAAGCGCATGATCTCCTGGTCGGATTTGCCCTTGGGATCAAAGTCGCTACCGCCCTTACCGCCGCCGATGGGCAGACCGGTCAAGCTGTTCTTAAAGGTCTGCTCGAAGCCCAAGAACTTGATAACGGAGAGGTTAACGGAGGGGTGGAGACGCAAGCCGCCCTTGTAGGGACCGATGGCGGAGTTGAACTGTACGCGGTAGCCGCGGTTCACCTGCACCTGACCGTTGTCGTCAACCCAGGAAATACGGAAGGTGATGATACGCTCGGGCTCAACCAAGCGCTCCATGATGCCCCACTTCTCAATGGAAGGATCCTGGGCAACCACGGGCTCCAGGGATTCAAGCACTTCTCTGACCGCCTGAAGGAATTCCTTCTCGGTGCCGTCGCGCTTTTCTACCTGCTCATAAACTTTTGCGAGATAAGAACTTTGAAAACTCATGGTGTGTTCCTGCTTTCTATTGATACGAATTTTTTGCCATTATGAAAGTTATGCTCCTATCATACTCCATCGGAGCGGGTTTGTCAAGAGAAAAAATGCCGTTTTTTGCAATTTTGGGAAAGAAAAATTTCATATTTTGCTGTTTTCGGCGTTTCCCTCGCTGCCGTTTTTTTAAGGCGAGAACACCGCGACAAAACTTGACAGCAAAGGGGTTTTGTGATATACTGCATCGTGAACGATAAAGAAAGAGTCTTCCGCATTTTTTGCGGCTTTTATACGAGGTTTTTTATGGCAACTTACATGATCGATTACGAGAACGTAAAGACCGGCGGACTCAACGGCATCTCCCGCTTGACCGCCGAGGATAAGGTGATCATTTTTTACAGCGAGAACGCAAACCGCTTGACCTTTGATCTTCACCGCCGTTTGATGGAATGCCCCGCGCAGATCGAGTACCGCGAGGTGCTGGTGGGGGGGCACAACGCCTTGGATTTCCAGCTGGTGACCTATCTAGGCTACCTCATCGCCAAGGATCCCATGGGGCAGTATCTCATCATCAGCTACGACAGAGGCTTTGAATACGTGGTGAATTTCTGGCGGAAGGACGGCCTTTGCATTGGCCTTTTACCCTATTTGAAGGATCCCTCCTACGCTCTTTCCAAGGTGATCAGAGGAGAGCTTTGCCGCTCCGATAAGGGTGAGGAATCCCCCGAGGCCAAGGAGGCCGCAGAGGATGCGGCGGAGAGCTTTGCCGAGGAGATTCCCGCAGAACCCGTCGAGGAGCCTGCCGAGGAGATCCCCGAAGAGACCGAGGAAGGGATCACCGTGGAGTTCTACGAGATGGAGTCTCCCGCAGAGGAAGTTCCCGAGACCGCGGTAGAAGTGCCTTCGGAAGAGGCTGCCGTCGAGGCAGCTCCCGCAGAGGAAGCTCCCGTAGCGGTTTCCCCCGCGGAAGAGCCCGCCAAGCCTGCCAAGAAATCTCCTGCCAAGAAAAAGCAGACCTCCAAGAAGCCCAAGGCAGTTCTTGCAGAGGAGCCCAAGGACGAACCCAAGGCAGAACCCAAGAAGGCAGAGCCCAAGAAAGACGCTCCTGCCTCCACGCTTCCCTCCGAGGAGGAGCTGAAGACCCTCTTGGGGGATCTGGTGGCAGACGACCCCGAGGTGCGTTTTGTGAAGGGTGCTTTGGAAAAGTACAAGACCAAGCTGGGGCTGAACAACGCTCTGGTGAAGAATTTCGGCAACCAGCGTGCAGGGGAGATCTATCAGAAGGTCAAGCCCTTTGTTGTCACCAAAAGGAAATAAGAAATGAAAAAAGAGCCCTCGTAATGAGAGCTCTTTTCCTTTTGACTTAGTCTTCCTTCTTCTTGCCTGCGAAGATGGCAACCACAACAGCGGCGATAGCCAGACCTACTGCGATGCCTGCGATGAGGATGATGCGCTTCTTTTTCTTAGCGCGGCGTGCAGCCTCTTCCATCTCGTACTCGTCCAGCTCTTCC
>JAFYNA010000146.1 GCA_017549925.1 Clostridia bacterium
CACAAAGGTGAGTCGGGTATACCGCTTGCAACGAAACCGCCTTACGGATATATGAAAAATCCCGAAAATTCGAAAGAGTGGATTATTGACGAACCTGCCGCCGAGGTTGTACGAAGAATATTTGACCTCTGCATCAAGGGCTTCGGTCCTACGCAAATCGCGGATATTCTTACGAATGACAGAGTACCGACACCTACGGAATATTGGATAAGCCAAGGATTAAAGGCAGGTAATCCTCCTGCCGTTCCCGGAAGGTGGGTGCAGACCTGCGTTGCAGATTTGCTTGAACGTCAAGAGTATGTGGGAGATACGGTCAATTTCCGTTCTACAAGAAAGTCTTTCAAAAACAAGGCTAAGGTTATAAGGCCGGAAGAAGAATGGATGATTTTCGAAAACACTCATCCCGCTATCATTGACCGAGAAACCTTTGCTATCGTAAAGGAACTTCGCAATAACAAATGCAGACCCACGAGAGAAGGCAAGGTTAGTATATTTTCGGGACTCTTATTCTGCAAGGATTGCGGTTCCAAAATGTATTTCTGTACTGCTAAAAACTTCAAAAAAGAACAGAATTGGTTTACTTGCTCCAAGGCGCGCAAAAACAAAGGACTATGCACGGGGCATTTCATCCGAGAGGTCTTTTTGGAGAAAGCTGTTCTTGAAAGTATGCGCCGAGTCTTTTGGTTCGCACGATGCTACGAGGATCTGTTTGTGAAGCAGCTCCAAGAGAAATCCGTGCAAGAAGCCAAAAAGGAGCTTGCCCGCAAAAAGCGAGAACTTGAAAAGACCGAAAAGCGAATTGCAGAGCTTGACAAACTCTTTATGCGTATTTACGAGGACAACGTATCGGGAAAGCTGTCTGATGACCACTTTTCTAAAATGTCCATCATTTATGAGGACGAACAAAAAGAAAAGAAAGCCCTTGCCGAACAACTCCGTGCGGAGCTTGACAAGGACAAAGAGCAGAACGACGGCATCGAGAAGTTCATAACAAAGGTGAAATCAATCACCGATATACAAGAAGTTACTCCCGAAATCGTCCGCGAGTTTATTTCAAGAATTGACGTATATGCTCCGTACCGCGAAAACAATCAGCGGCATCAGAGAATTGACATCTACTACCACGGTGTAGGATATGTATTTATCCCCGAACCCGAGGAAGTGGAAGAAATGTTCCAAGAGCATTTACGCGATAGAAAAGATAATATAAAAGTAAAAACGGCATAACACCGAAATGTTATACCGTTTCTGATTAAAGGCACGCCGCTTGGGGTGAACCTGCTCTATCGCAGGCACCCCAAAGGGTCCTTTTTTTCGTTGGGGGGAACGCTATAGGGGAACGCTAAGGGGTCTTTCTTTGGAAAAAGAAAGACCCCTTAGACCCCAAAGAAACCATACTGCCGAAAACTGTCGTTTTCGGGTGAGGGAGAGCATCTTCCACAAGGAAGAATCGTTCTCTGCACGTGGAACAAGCCGAACAATTTAACCCTTACTCTCGGCGTGTTCGTAGGGGGCAAGACGCCAAACCGCCTGCGGCGGCAGGGCGCCCCGCCCTGCGAGAAACGAGGTTTGATTTCCCACCGTTCACTGTTCGTCTTCGTGGGTGGAGTAGCGAGAAAAGCATTCTAATAAAGAAAAAGGACGAGAAAATCTCTCGCCCTTGATTGTTTAACCTTCGATTTCTTGGCCTTCGGGGAGATCCACCACGTAGATAAAAACGGCTGACTCATCGTGATCGCAGTAGAAAAGCAGATAACTTCCCGACCCGGTGAAGGTGTTCCACTGTTGGGTGGAGAGGTTGTAATAAGCGGAGCGATCCATAAAATCGTCCCCGATGTAGAAATACGAAAAAGCATCCTCTTTTAAGACGGCTTCAGCGCCTCCCCAAATGGCCTTGCCGTTCTTTTGGACTTGCAGCAGGGCATCCAATGCACTGCTCTTGAATTTGTAAGCGGAAAGCTTGCTGATATAAAAGGTTTCTGCACTTGGTACAAGAAAATCCAAGGCTGCATCCACCGGCACGGGGAAATCCAACTCTGTCAGCTGCTCCACCTCCTCCAAATACGCCAACGCGGTCGCCATCGCTTTTTGCTCCGGACTTTGATAGTAGTCTACGGATTGACAGTAGCCGTATACTCCAAAGACGATTACCAAAGCGAACGCGCAGATAGAAACAGCCAATATAGACTTCAGCTTTTCTTTTCCACGCCGAATGAAATGAACGAGACTGTAGAGCTGAATCGCGGGGAATAGTACCATCACCAAAGCAATAACCGCCGTTATCCAAGGCTTGAGGTAGATAGTATATGGGTAACAGACGAAACAGATCATCGCCATCAGAGAAAGACCGCACAAATCTCCAAAAAGCAAGTGAAGCACATGCTCTTTGCGGTTAAAATACGCCTTCTCTCCCGCTTGTAAGCCATTCTGCAACAGGCTGTCCATACGGGAGCCGGGGGCTACCAGGCTTTTTCTTATGAGAAGTCTTTTTTCACCGTGAAAGAATATACAGAAATCCCCGTGTTCTTGCGCTTTTTGTAGGTCGCTGTATTCCAGACGCATGGTGGCAGTCTCCCGTTCCTCAGATTCTGTAGAACGGACGATGTGATCTTCATATAAAGAGAACACGTAAGTTTGAGTAGTGAGCCAAAGCTCCGTTTTGCCTGCCTCAACCAGATACTTACGATGTTGTACCGAAAGATAAATCTCGTAAAATACCATTCCCAAAGAAAAACCGACAGCAAGGGAGATCTCGCCCAATGAAACGCCGAAGAACAGGAAAAACACGGCAATACAAAGCAGGTCCATGATCATACGGGAAATACGCACCCGCTTTGCTCCGGCAGTAAACCAATCAATAAAATCTTTGGCTTCCGAAGCGTTCATGCGAGTCTCGTAGCGTTCCAAGGGTTCTACCTTTATCGTTTCGGAGGGCACTTTGGCTTTTATGCCCATCTCCGGGGAAAGCAGTTCGTCCACAGAAACTCCCAGCACGTCCTTCAGGCGGGTAAGATTGTCGATGGTGGGAGAAGTCTGTCCTGTCTCCCATTGGCTCACCGTTTGACGGCTCACCGTTAACAACTGCCCCAGATCCTCCTGGGAAAGTCCTTTTTGCTTGCGGTAATATTGAATCTTGTCACCGATGGTCACAGGCGGTTCACCCTTTCTTTGGTTTCTGTGTTTATAGTACCATATACGGGCGAAAAAAGCAAGAAATTTTCACTTTCTTTTTGTCAAGCGGCGCTTGCGGGCGGGATATAAGGAAAAGAATCCTCCCCTATTTTTCCGCAAATATTGACAACCTCTTCCTTATTATGGTATAATGCAAAAAGCGTTTTCGAAAAGCAATTGAAGACGGAGTTTGGAGGTTTGCGGTATGGCAAAGAGCAAAAAAATTGCCGGAATGGGCGAACTCGCCTATGTGCTGGGAGTGATCCTCTGCGCGTTGGGTGTATGTTTTTCCGCAAAAAGCGGGTTTGGTGTCTCCATGGTGGTGGCACCGGCGTACGTTTTGCATTGCAAGCTTGAGCCCCTTCTGCCCTTCTTTTCCTTTGGCGTGGCGGAATACGTTTTGCAGGGCGGGCTGATCCTGTTGCTCTGCCCTTTTGTGGGACGGTTCAAGAAGAAGTTCCTCCTCTCCTTCGGCACGGCGGTCTTTTACGGTGTGGTATTGGACTTTTGGCGGATGCTGTTCGGGACGGAGGTGCCCAATGAGCTGTGGTCACGAGTATTCTTCTGCGGGCTTGGCGGTTGCATTACCGCATTTGCCATTGCGTTGTTGCTTCGTACCTACCTGCCCCAGCAAGGATATGAGCTGGTGGTCAAGGAGCTGTCCGATCGCTACGGCTGGGCGATGGGCAGAGTCAAATGGATCTACGACATGACGTCACTGGTTGTCGCCATCCTTTTGATGCTGGTGCTGTTCGGAGAATTCTCCTTCTCCATGATCGGCGCGGGCACCTTGCTGCTCACCTTGGTCAACACCCCGCTGATCACGGGCTTCGGGAAGCTTTTGGATCATTTCTTTGTCTTCACACCCAAATTTCCGCGCTTTCATCAGGGCTTTGAAAAGCATTTCAATTAACCCTCGAAGGCGCCGCCTCCCCTGCCCACACCGTGGGCCACGAAAGGAGAACACACAACTATGTTATTCGGCAAACAAATCAACCGCTATTATCTCAAGCACGCGCCAAGCCTGATCCTTGGCGTTTTGGTGCTGATCGCGGTGGACTATTTTCAGCTGTTGGTTCCCGAGCTTTACCAGATGGTGGTGGACGGCATCAACAGCGGCTCCGCCTACGCAGACGGCGTACAGCACCCCTTTGACATGGCATTCTTATTGGAGGAGATCTGCAAGCCGCTGATCTTCATCATTCTCATCATGGTAGTAGGGCGCTTTTTGTGGCGCATCTGCTTCTTTGGTGCAGGCATCAAGGTGGAGACGGATCTCCGCGGCAGAATGTTCGACCGCTGTAAGGATCTCTCCCAGCAGTATTATCAAACCAACAAGGTGGGCGGGCTGATGTCCCTGTTCACCAACGATCTGGAGACGGTGCAGGATTGCTTCGGTATGGGCGTCCTCTCCTTCTGCGACGCACTGTTCTTGGGCGTGCTGGCGCTCTTCAAAATGGCGCAGGTAAACCTGCCCATGATGCTTCTCTCCCTGATCCCCATGGGGCTTTTGCTGGCAGTCAGCACCGTGGTGGGCAAGGCGTTGCAGAAGCGTTGGCAGACCCGCCAGGCGGCCTTCTCTTCCCTTTCCGACTTCTCTCAGGAGTCCTTCTCCGGCATCGCCGTGGTGAAGGCCTTCGTAAAGGAGACCCTGGAGTTGATGGCCTTCCGCAAGCTGAACAAGGAAAACGAGGATGCCAACGTCAGCTACACCAAGGCCTCCACCATTCTGAATATTTGCGTCATGCTGTTCGTGGAGTCCGTGATCTGCGTGATCCTGGGCTACGGCGGCTATCTGGTCCATGAAAGCGTGCTGACCCCCGGCGAGCTGGTGGAGTTCATCGGCTATTTCACCGCCATCGTATGGCCCATCATGGCCATCTCCCAGCTCATCGAGATGAAATCCCGAGGCAAGGCCTCCTTGGACCGTATCACCGAGCTGTTGGAGGCTCCCATCGACGTGCAGGACGCCGCCAATGTGGCAGACGTGGAGCATATCGCAGGTGACATTGAGTTCAGAAACCTCTCCTTCACCTACCCCGACGGAAGCTACAAGGCCTTGGAGAACGTGTCCCTCTCCATCAAGGCGGGGGAAAACGTGGGCATCATCGGTAAGACCGGCGCGGGCAAGACCACTCTGGTGGATCTGATCCTGCGCACCTACAACGTCCCCGACGGCACGTTGTTCTTAGACGGCAGAGACGTGAACACCCTGCCCATCCGTACGGTGCGAAAGTTCTGCGCCTACGTGCCCCAGGATAATTTCCTCTTCTCCGACACCATTGCCAGAAACATTGCCTTCGCCTCCGACAGCGAGTCTCCCGAGCTGATCCGCAAGGCGGCGGAGCATTCCGACGTACACGACAACATTGCGGAATTTTCTCTGGGCTACGAGACCGTGCTGGGCGAACGGGGCGTTACCGTTTCCGGCGGACAAAAACAGCGCATCTCCATCGCCAGAGCGTTGATGAAGGATGCCTCCGTGCTGATTTTGGACGACTCCGTCTCTGCGGTGGACGTCAAGACCGAGAAGAAGATCTTGGAGAATTTGCGCGCCCTGCGTAAGGGCAAGACCACCATCCTCATCGCCCACCGTATCTCCACCGTGGAGAAGATGGATAAGATCCTCTTCATTGAGGACGGCAAGCTGATTGCCGCAGGGGCGCACACAGAGCTTTATGAAACCTGCCCCGCCTACCGCAACATGGTAGAGCTGCAAAAGCTGGAATCGGAAGGAGGTAAGGAGCAATGATGGAATTTTACCCTCTTTTGATCGTGGGCGGTGTCATCGGCTTTGTGGCACTGCTGCTGACCATTGCCTACATGACCATCCGTGGTCAAAAGGAAGCCATCGGCTTTGACCGCAACATGAAGGACGGCGAGATCGTAAGGCGGCTGGCGAAATATGCCAAGCCCCACACGGGCGCTTTGCTGACGGTGCTGTTGGTGATGCTGTTCTCCGTGGCATACGACGTGATCTCCCCCTTGATCGTGGGCTACATCGAGGAGCTGATGGTGCACGACTTCCCCATGTCCGATCTGCTCATCGCCGTGGCGGTGTACGCAGGGATCCTGGTGGTCTCCTTGATCTGCTCTTACATCCAAGCCATTTTGTTACAGAAGATCGGTCAGAAGATCCTGTCTGCCATCCGCGAGGATCTCTTCGCTCACATCGAATCCCTTTCCCACGCACAGCTTTCCGAGATCCCCGTGGGTAAGCTGGTCACCCGCGTGGCCAACTATACCGGCGCCATCTCCATGATGTTCACCCACATTCTGGTCAACCTGATCAAGAACTGCTTTGTCATCGTAGGCGTGCTGGCGGCCATGCTTCTGTTGAACTATATGCTCACCTTGATGGTGCTGTGCTTCGTGCCCTTCATCGTGCTGTTTACCGTCGTCTTCCGCAAATTCTCCCGCAAGGCTTACCGCAAGGTCAAGGACGGCACCACGGACATCAACACCTTCCTCTCCGAGCATCTTTCCGGCATGAAGATCATCCAGATCTTCAACCGCGAGGAACGCAAGAAGGCTGAGTTTGACGCAAAAAACGCCGCCTTGGGCAGATCCAAGAGACAGCAGATCTTCGTCTTCGGCATCTTCCGCCCCTTGGTGTATATGCTGTATATTTCCTCGGTGCTTTGCCTGCTGTATTTAGGCGGCAGAGGCTATATCAAGAACGTGGAGTTTATGGGGCAGGTGATCACCAGCGGTACTGTGGTCTCCTTCTATATGTTCATCTCCAAGTTCTTCAACCCCATTCAGAGCTTGGCGGAGCAGTTCAACTGGCTCCAATCCGCCTTTGCCTCTGCGGAAAAGATCTTCACCATCTTCGACATCACCCCCAACGTTGTGGACGCTCCCGACGCCATCGAGCTGACAGAGGTGAAGGGTGAGATCGAGTTCAAAAACGTATGGTTCAAGTACGTGGAGGACGAGTGGGTACTGCAGGACGTTTCCTTTAAGATCGGGGCGGGGCAGACCGCCGCCTTCGTGGGCTCCACCGGCTCCGGCAAATCCACCATCCTTTCCCTGCTGTGCCGCAATTACGACATTCAAAAGGGACAGATCCTGGTGGACGGCATCGACATCACCCGCATCAAGATCGCTTCCCTGCGGAAGCACTTCGGGCAGATGCTCCAGGACGTGTTCCTCTTCTCCGGCACCATCCGCTCCAACATTCTCTTGCGTATGGAGGGTGTCTCCGACGAGGAGGTTTTGGCGGCCTGCCGCTACGTCAACGCCAACCACTTCATCGACAAGCTGCCCGACGGCTTGGACGAGGAGGTTCGAGAGCGTGGCAACAACTTCTCCGCAGGGCAGAGACAGCTGCTTTCCTTCGCCCGCACCTTGATTCACCGCCCCGCGGTGATCATTCTGGACGAGGCAACCGCCAACATCGACACCGAGACGGAGATCCTCATTCAGGACTCTCTGGAGAAGATGGCCAACATCGGCACCATGCTCATCGTTGCCCACCGCCTCTCCACCATCCAGCACGCGGATACCATCTTCTTCCTCTCCCACGGCAAGATCGTGGAGCAGGGCACCCATCGGGAGCTTCTGGAGCAGAAGGGTCGGTATTACGGGCTGTATAAGCTGCAGTACGACCAAAAGCAGTTGGAAGGAAAATAAGAAATCGAAAAAGGACTCTTCGGTAAGGAGAGTCCTTTTTATTTTGGGGGGATAAGGAACCTCCCCCCACCAAAAAAGCCGGCGTTACGCCGACTTTTCTTGATTCGTTTTAAGTGCTTCCCGTTCTTTTTTCCGCTTCCTTTGCCCGCAGGAAAAGCCCGAATATCCGCAAAGCAGAGTCACTCCCTCCGCCGCCAAGAAGACGGGGATCAGCCATCCCAAGGGAATCTCCGTAAACGACATTTGGGGTGGAAGCTCGGAGGTGTTCACCCGATAAAGATACTCTGAAAGATACAAGGTGGGAACCCCTGCGGTATACATACTGAAATGGAAGGGCAGGCACAGCAGGAAATGAATCCCCCCGCCGCCGAAAAGGGCTGTCAGCCACTCCTTCCCCGTCATGTCCGCATTGCGGTAACCGTAACGGGAAAAGGCGTAAAACGCCCATGGCAATTGAACCGCCAGAGTCAAAAGCCCCGTAACCAAGTATTCTTCCGTATCCCTGCCTCCTGCCGCCATGCGGTAAACCATGGTCACAGCCAAAGATGCCAAAAGGGTAAGCAACGCTCCGCCCCAAAGATACCCTGCCGCAGAGAAAATGCTTTTTACCGTCTTATTCTTCATACGTAGCTCCGATCGATCTCC
>JAFYNA010000147.1 GCA_017549925.1 Clostridia bacterium
AACGCAACGATCCCCACCAGCACCGCCGCCGAAAACAAAATTGCGATAAAAAACTTAATGCTTGACGCCTTGACTGTGCAAACGAACATAGTAAATCAAACCCTTTCCCGTCAATCTCATTCCAATATATTAGGAACACCGCGGGTTTTATGCAGGGGATTTTATCCGTTTAACTCTTGGTCCAGCTGCTCGTACTCTTCATAGAGAGCCCAGAGCTTTTCCTCCAATTCCTCGGTCTGTGCGTAAAGCTTGTTCAAAAGGGTATAATCCGTGGCCGCCTCGTCGCTTTCCTGTCGCGCCTTCAGCTCCTTGATCCGCGCTTCCAAAGTGCCGATCTCTTTTTCCACCGCCGCAAAACGGTTTTCTGCGGAACGCCGTCTGTTCTTGGCCTTCTTCGCTTCCTCAAAAGAGAGCTTTCCCGCGGTTTCCTGCTTCTCTGCGGCAACCTCCGCCGAGAGCTTCTCCCGCTTCTCCAAGAATCTGTCGTAATCCCCCGTGAACAGGGTATAACCTTCCGCATATCCCTTTTTATCGATCTCCAAGACCTGAGTGGCCAAAGCACGGATAAAGTATCTGTCGTGAGAAACCGCCAGCACCGTGCCGTCATAATTCTTCAAGGCATCCTCCAAGGTCTCCTTGGAAGCAATATCCAAATGGTTGGTAGGCTCGTCCAGGATCAACAGACTCACCCCGCAGGAGATCATCTTCGCGATGGAAAGTCTCGCCCTCTCGCCGCCGCTCAAAACAGAAACCTGCTTGAACACGTCCTCACCGTAGAACCCAAAGGAGGCCAGCATCCCGCGCACCTCGGACATGGTCTTGTCTGCATAAACGCCCCAGATCTCATCCAAAACCGTATTTTCAAGGTCCAAAAGCTGCTGCTCCTGATCATAGTATCCGATGCTTTGATTATATCCCGGCTCAAAAACACCGCTGTCTGCGGCTTCTCTGCCCGTCAGGATCTTCAAAAGGGTGGATTTACCGCTACCGTTGGCGCCAACCACAAACAGTCTGTTCCCGTGCCGCAACTCAAAGGAAAGCTCACGGAACAAAGAGACCCCGCCGTACCCCTTGGAAAGCCCCCGCACAGAGAGAACCTCCTGCGCCGAGGAACTGCTCCCCGCGATCTTAAAGGCAACGCTTTTCGGAGCATTCTTGGGCTTTTCGATCTTCACCATCCGCGCCAAAGCCTTTTCTCTGCTTTCTGCGGCAATGATGTTCTTTTCTCTGTTCCAGCGGCGTTGGTTTTCAATAAACGCCTCAATGCGCTTGATCTCTTTCTGCTGTTGCTCGTAATGCTTCAGCTGCGCCTCCAAAAGCTGTTTCTTCTTCTCCTTGAACGCGGAGTAGTTTCCGCTGTGCATCCTGCACTTTCCATGCTCGATCTCCAAGGTGTCCGTGGTCACCCGATCCAAAAAGAAACGGTCGTGGGACACGATCAAAAAGGTCTTCTTGGAATTCCGCACGAAGGTTTCCAGCCACTCAATGGCCTCAATATCCAAATGGTTGGTAGGCTCGTCCAAGAGAATAATGTCCGATTCTCGAAGGAGCAACCGCGCCAATAACAGCTTGGTCTTTTGTCCGCCGGAAAGATACTGAGCAGGGGAGCCGAACTCCTCTTCTCCAAACCCGAACTTTTTCAAGATCGCCGCCGTCTTGCCGCGGAACTCGTTGCCGCCCTCCCGTAGATACTTCTCGTTCAATTCCGTAAAACGGTTGATCACGCTTTCATCTCCGGAATCGATCTGTTCGTTAAGAACGTTGATCTGCTCTTCCATGGCGATCAACCTGTCAAAAGCCTCCAAAGCGGTGTCGTAAATGCTCTTGGTGAACTGCTTGTTGTCGTTGATCTGCTCCAGACAGCCCATTTCCGTATCCTTCTGCAGATAAACGGCACCGCCGGTAGGCTCCAAAGCCCCTCGGATGATGGAAAACAGCGTGGTCTTACCCGCACCGTTCACCCCGATCACGCCAACCTTGGCACCGGGATTCACCGCAAAGGTCACGTCGCTCAATATTTCCTTTACGCCAATGGCGTAGCTGATATTATCGCAAGTCAAAATACTCATAGTGAATTTACCTCTGTTACAATCAAACCATTATACCATAGAAATCCGCCTTTGTCAATCAACCCGTTTTTACAAAACAAGCACCGAGCAAACCGCCCGGTGCTTATTGGTGCATTAGAATTCGTAAAAATGGTTTTTGTTAAAAAACACAAGACTAACGTGACAAAGTATTAAGAGCAATTCAAAACCTAATGCAATCACATCTTTGGTAATCAACAAACTCTCGTTTGGAGAAGATATATGCAGGTAAAAAAAGCCGGAACTCGCTATACATATCAACGGAAAACACATCATTGTGTCTATAAAGGAAATCAAACAAAAAATCCCAGGTTTCATTTGTCTTCTTCTTAAAACAAATTGCATAAAGACATAATATATTGCAATCATGCAAAGCAACTGAATCAAGAGACCTGCTCGATTCTCCCACCAGAGCGACCAATTACGGTCGGAACTATATGTTATAAGCCAGCCTAATATAAGAGTCTGTATGTATGCAAAAAGCAGAACGCAAATGATGGGCGATACGAACTTAAAAATGCGCAACAAGGTTTCCTTTATATTTTCCATCCATATAATGCGTGACATTGTTTTTTTCATGTTTTTCCTCCTTTTGCAAAAAAACCGCACTCACCCTTTAGGCAAGTACGGCGTATCGAAGATATTGGATCAGCGGTGCGGAGTGGAACGCTTCGAACCTGCCTTTATAAACACAATAACATATTTTGACAGCTTTGTCAAGATAGCGCCCAGCCGATTCGTTTGCATAAAAGAAAAAACGGCGCGTGATGCACCGTTTCTCTGTCATCTTGTTCAATCTGCGGAAGATACTTCCACTTCTCTTCTGCGGAACAGCAGGGAGATACACCAAGCACCGCAGAGCGCAACCAGCGTGTAAATAATTCGGCTGACGATCGCCGCCTGACCGCCGAAGATCCACGCCACGATGTCGAATTGGAACAACCCGATGGAGCCCCAGTTCACGGCGCCGATGATAACAAGGATCAATGCAAGTCTATCTAACATAACGTTGTAGATTCCTTTCCGTAATCTCGGAGTTGCTATCCAAATATGGAATGCATTCCATGGGTAGTCTTTGCAAAAATCAAAAAAATATACGAAAAAACGGTTGACAAAAAAGTTTTCCTTGTGTATCATAAAAAGCCGAAGAAACCATAGAAAGCAGGTATATCAGCTATGCATATGCGAAAGAAGAAAAACCGCGATACACGCTTGGAGCGGGTGCAGGGATATTTTGCCAAAACCAACGAAGAGGGTGCCGTTCTTTTAGATGAGACCTTCTCTGAGCAGGGAGAACTGTATCTGGAGATCGGATGCGGAAAAGGTGCCTTCATCACCGAGCTATCCCGCCGCGTGGAAGGGAAGAGACTTTTGGCAGTAGAGCTGATCACCGATGCCCTTTTGATGGCCATGGAAAAATGCGCCGCAGAGGATTGCAAGAATTTGATGTTCCTAAACGCCAACGCCGAGAAGATCCATCAGATCCTGCCGCCCCATTCCGTCAGCCGTCTTTATCTCAACTTCAGCGATCCCTGGCCTAAGAACCGCGACCGCGAGAAGAGATTGACCTCCTGCACCTTCTTGGAAAAATACAAACAGATCCTGGCACCGGGTGCAAGGATCTGCTTTAAGACGGATAACCGTCCGCTGTTCGATTTTTCTCTCCAAACCTTTCCTGCCTCCGGCTTTGTTCTGGAAAACGTGTGCTTCGACCTGCACAACGACCCCATGAACGAAACCAACATCGAGACGGAATACGAGCGTAAGTTCAGCGAGAAGGGCTTTACCATCAACCGTTTGGAAGCCCATCTTCCTCTTTAAAATAGTCTAAAACGATCTGCTTCTCGTCAAAGGGACGCTTCACACCGCCGATATCCTCATAGGTTTCGTGTCCCTTGCCGATCAACAGAATACAATCGCCTTCTCCGGCAACGGAGAGGGCTTTTTTGATGGCTTCCTTGCGGTCAATAATGATCTCATACCTTCCGCCGGAGGGCTTCATGCCCACCAGAATGTCCTCAATAATATCCTCCGTTTTTTCCAAGCGGGAATTGTCCGAGGTGATAATGGAAAGATCGGAGCTTTCCCCAATGGCAGAGCCCATGCCGTACCGTCTCAGCTTGGAGCGGTTGCCTCCGCAGCCAAATACGGAGATGATCCGTTTCGGCGCATAGCGGCGAATGGTCGCAAACAAGCTTCGACAGCTGAACTCCTCGTGAGCGGCGTCAATGATCACCGTATAGGGACGGGAAGAGGGGATGATCTCCATTCTGCCTCTGACCCGCACGTCAGCAAGGCCTTTCTGCATAGCCTCTTCGGAGACCCCCAAGTCGTAGGCCACCGCAATGGCACCGATGGCATTGCTCAAAGAGAAGTATCCGGGGATTCCCAGATCCACCGCAAAGCTGTCTTTGCCGCATACCGCTGTGAACGCGGTCTTCATACGGTGATCCTCCAAGCGGAACGCAGGCTCCATTGCCATAAAGAAGGATTCCTTCTCCAAAGAGAAGTCCTTCACCGGGCAGGAAGCACCCTCTACGATCTCCTCATAATGGGGCTCATCCTTATTGACGTAGCAGACCCTGCACTGAGAGAAGATCTGCTTTTTGCAGTTCATGTATTCCTCAAAATCCGCATGCTCGTTCTTACCGATGTGATCGGGGGAGATGTTGGTGAAGATTCCCGCGTCAAAACGGATCCCGTAGGTGCGGTGAAGCTTAAAGCCCTGGGAGGCTGCCTCAATGATCACCGCCTTACAGCCTGCATCCAGCATCTGACGGTACAGCTTATGGAGCAGATAAGATTCCGGAGTGGTGTTGGCAGTGGATTCAAAATGATCTCCGTAATAAACACCGGTGGAACCGATCACCCCTGCGGGAATTCCCGCGGCATCCAGAATGCTCTTTAAAATAAAGGAAGTGCTGGTTTTTCCCTTGGTGCCCGTTACCGCTACGGTAAACAGCTTTTCCGCGGGATGCCCAAAGAGATTTGCGGAAGCCAACGCCAGGAACTTACGGGTGTCCTCTGTGCGGATCACCGTGGCGTCCTCCGGCAGGGAAAGCTCCTTGCGGCAGGCAAAGATGCGAACCCCTCTTTCGTAAGCCGCCATGGCGTAATCGTGACCGTCAAAGGTAAATCCCTCGATGCACACGAACACCGTCTCCGCCTTCATTTCCTTGCGGGTATCGTAAACCACGTCCTCCACGGCGCGCAGAGTATCTCCCATCACCGTGCAGGGAATTCCGTTTAAAAGCTCTTGTAAAATCATGCTTGCTTCTCCGTAATAATACTATCGTCGGGGATCTCGCCCCAAAATATGATCTTCGCTTGGCTGTAAAGCCGAACCACGCCCTTCTTCCGCTCCCAAAGACAGCGGATCGTGCCGCCGGGCTGCATGGCATACACGTCCTCATCGGTAAGCCCCTGCAGACAAGCCGCAACCACCGCCGCTCCCGTTCCCGTAGAGCAGGAGAGGGTCTCGCCACAGCCTCTTTCCCAGGTGCGCATTTGAAGTTGACTGCGGGAAAGGATCTTCACAAACTCTACGTTGGCGCGTTGAGGGAAAAGGGGATGCTTCTCCAAAAGCGGCGCGTGAGCAAGAAAATTCTCATCGGAAAGATCCTCCGTGAAGACCACGCAGTGGGGATTACCGAAGGAAAGGAATGTGGCCTGGAAGAAAGTCTCTCCCAAAAGGATCTTGCGTTGGGAAAAGAGCAGCCGAGGAGAGGGAAGAGATACCCATACTCTCGCCGCCTCGTCTCCGTCGTATTCGATGGAAACCTCCCGCTTGCCCGCCTTTGTCATAACGGTGACCCGTTCTTGCCTTTCCCCGCGGGAGAGGGCAAACAACACCGCCGAGCATTGCAAAGCGTTTCCGCAAAGCTCTGCCTCCGTGCCGTCGGGATCGAAGATCCGCATGAGAAAATCCGCGCCTTCGCAGGGACAAAGAAGCACAAGCCCGTCCCCGCCGATACCGAAGTGCCTGTGGCAAAGGCAAAGGGCATACCTCTCCGGTGCGTCAAGCACGGGAAGAGAATGGCCGGTAAAATCGATGTATACGTAATCGTTTCCGTAGGAATGCATTTTTGTAAACTTCATGGTTCACTCCTAAAATTATAGCATTTTTTATGATGTTTGCAAGAGTAAAATGCAAAATCGCGAAAAAATTTATGAAAATTCGAAAAAACTATTGTCCTTTTCCGAAAAATGTGATAATATCATATCGATTATAGTTGTGTAAGGTGGGAGTACTATGGAAAACGGATTCTTTGCCATGGCGTTCCGAATGAAATATATCCGTCGTTGGGGGCTCATGTATTCCGTCCATCCCGAGAACCTTTCCACCCATTCTCTGGAGGTGGCTCTGTGCGCCCACGCTCTGGCCGTGATCGGGAACACCCGCCTGGGAAGAGCCTACGATGCGGACCGCATCGCCACGAAGGCGTTGTTCCATGACCTTCCCGAGATCTTTACCGGGGATATTCCCACACCGGTGAAGTATTACAGCGAGGATACCCGCGTGTCCTATTCCGCCGTGGAGGATGCCGCATTGGAGAAGCTGTTCGATATGCTTCCCGAGGAACTGCGTCCCTCTTACGAAACGCTGTTCGACTATACCCCCGAGGAGAAGAAGCTGATCAAGGCGGCGGATAAGATCTGCGCCTTGCTGAAATGCCGCGACGAGGCTCACTTCGGCAACCCCGAGTTCTGCGAGGCGGAGAAGACCCTCTTGCAAAGCATTAACGATGCAGACTGTGAGGAGGCTCTGTATTTCCTGGAGTCCTTCGGCGAAAGCTTCTCCAAGCCCATCGATACTCTGATCCAAAACAAAAACCAACGATAAATATTTTTCATCAAGGAGAACTTCATTATGAAAATCGGCCTTATTTCCGACTCTTTCCGTCTGCCCTTTGCAGAAAGCATTTCCGCTGCCGCCAAGCTCGGCGTTACCGGTGTGCAGAAGTACATGACCGGCGGTCCCTTCACTGCTGAGAACTTTACCTCCGAGCAGCTTCGTGAGATCCGCGATATCATGGATTCCAACGGTTTGATCTTCTCCGCTATCTGCGGCGACTTCGGCATCGATTTGGACAACGACGCCGTGATCGAAAGATCCAGGCGCGTTCTCGACAAGGCTAAGGAATTGGGCTGCAGCATCGTTACCACCCACATCGGTCATATCGAGGATGGCGACAGCCCCCGTATGGAGAAGCTGCGTAACAACTGCTATAAGCTGGCCGCTTATGCCGATAGCATGAACTCCAAGTTTGCTTGCGAGACCGGTACCGAGAAGGCTGTTGCTATGAAGAAGTTCTTGGACGATCTGGGCGCAAAGAGTCTTGCTACCAATATGGACCCCGCAAATCTGGTCATGGTTGCCAAGGATGATCCCGTTCAGGCTGTTTACACCTTGAAGGATTACATCGTTCACACCCACGCAAAGGACGGCATCGTTACCGATCAGACCAAGCACGGCTGGCTGGAGGTTCCTCTGGGCACCGGCGGCGTGGATTGGGATAACTATCTCAAGGCTCTGAACGACATTGGCTATCAGGGCTACCTCACCATCGAGCGCGAGGTAGGCGACAATCCCGCGGCGGATATTGCCATGGCAGTGGATTTCCTGAAGGGCAAGCTTTCTGCTCTGAACATTCAGTTGGGCTAAAACAACATTTAAGTCTTTTACGGAGAAGAACTCTCCGTTTCAAACAAACCTCCCGTTTCTTTGACAGTATATGAGGAAAATCAAGATTTTTGACACCACCTTACGTGATGGCGAGCAAATGGCCGGCGTGGGGATGAATATTGCGGATAAGGTTCGCGTGGCGGGGGTTCTTGCCAAGCTTCGCGTGGATTTTATCGAGGCGGGCTTTCCTGCCTCCTCCGTCAACGACCGCAAGGCCGTGGAGCATATTTCCCAGCTGGTAACGGGCTGTACCGTTGTGGCACTGGCCCGCGCTAACCGCGAGGACATTCGCATCGCCGCAGAGGCGTTGCAGAAGGCACCCCGCAAGCGTATCCACGTCTTTATTGCCGCCAGCGATCTTCATTTGGAATATAAGCTGCGCATTACCAGGGAGGAATGCCTGGAGCGCATCCGCGACAGCGTTTCCTACGCCTGCTCCTTGGTGGACGAGGTGCAGTTTGCCGCCGAGGATGCCAGCCGTGCCGACCCGGAATTCCTTTGCATGGCTTACCAGACTGCCGTTGATGCGGGCGCTTGCTGTATCAACGTACCGGATACCGTGGGGTATTCCACTCCCGGGGAATTCGGCGGGCTGATTGCGATGCTTTCCAAGCGGATAAAGGCCAAAGACAGGCAGATCGATATCGGCGTCCATTGCCATAACGATTTGGGGCTTGCCGTGGCCAACACCCTTGCCGCCATCGAGAACGGCGCGACCCAAGCGGATTGCACCGTGAACGGTATCGGAGAGCGTGCGGGCAACGCCGCACTTGAGGAGCTTGTCATGGCTTTGAAGGTTCGCAGCTCCGTCTACGGATGCGAAACGGATATCGATACCACCATGCTGTCAAAGGCAAGCAAAACGGTTTCTGCCGTTTCCGGGATCTACGTTCCTTGGAACAAGGCTATCGTAGGTAAGAATGCTTTTGCCCACGAGTCGGGCATCCATCAGCACGGTGTGCTTGCCAACCGTAATACCTATGAGATCATTTCTCCTCAAATGGTGGGGATTCGGGAAAGCTCCATTATCTTGGGGCGCCTTTCCGGTCACCATGCCTTTGAGGAAAAACTGGCGGAGCTGGATCTTCATCCGGAGCCTTCCGTTGCGGAAACCGCTTTTGCCAGATTTAAGGATCTGGCCTGCCGCAAGAAGGATGTCTCCGACGAGGATATCCGCGCTTTGGTCGAGGAGGCTATGATCGATTCCAACGTGGTGAACGGCTACGAGCTGGATACCTTCCAGACCCAGAGCGGCAACCGCGTCAAGGCCATGGCTTTGGTTTCTCTGTCCCGTTGCGGCACCACCTATTCCGAGGCGGCAACAGGGGAGGGACCCATCGACTCCAGCTTCAACGCCATCAACCGCATCGTAGGCAAGGAATTCAAGCTGATCAACTATTCCATCAAGGCGTTGACCGGCGGTACGGATGCTTTGGGCGAGGTTCGTGTTCGAATCTCCGACGGCGAGCAGGAATATCTGGGGAAGGGCGTTTCCACGGATATCATCGCTTCCAGCATCAAGGCGTACGTGAACGCCATCAACCGCGCCCTGTTCGCGGGGGCATAACCTTTTACAAAAAACAAAAAATATATTTACGGAGGATCACATGAAAAACTCTCTGAAACGGTTTTTGGCTTTGGCACTGATGGCTGTGCTTTTGGTGAGCATGGTTGCTTGTGCCAATACAAGCGAAACCAATTCTACCCCTTCCGAAAATGAGACTGTTTCCGGCGGAGACACCTCTACCACGCCCGATCCCGATAAGGAATATCTGGACGAGAACGGACAGTACGTCCCCAAGGTTGGCGTTCTTGACGAGTACAAGGGCGAGACCTTTGACATCCTGGTAATCGGTGTCAGCGGCGGTACTTATCAGTCCGACGACTTTACCACCGAGACCGGCGGTAACGGTGGTATCGATTACGGCGACACCTACTATCTCGAGGGCGTAGGCGCACGTAACGACAAGATCGAGGAAATGTACGGCATCACCCTCGAGGTATGGAAGGAAGACGACGCCGTTAACAAGGCAAAGAACGACGCAACTTCCGGTACCGGAACCTACGACGCAGTAATTCTGGGCGTAGGCAACCTGGCAGCACTCGCACAGGATAACCTGCTGTGGGACTTCAATTCTTCCGAGTTCGATGGCTACATCGACACCAAGGCTCCCTGGTGGGCACAGAGCGCCAGCGAGGCGTATTCCATCGGCGGCAAGCTGTACTTCATGACCGGTGATATCACCATCATGAACAAGGTTAACACCTGGTCCATCCTCTTCAACAAGGAAATGATCAGAGACTACAATTTGGATAATCCCTACGATCTGTACGATGAGGGCACCTGGACCTTCGACAAGATGTGTGAGATGGCAAAGGCTGTTAACACTGCATCTCCCAACGTTGCATGGGATGATGATACCGTGGTTTGGGGTATGGTAACCGCTACCGGCGACGCATACCAGTTCTTCGGCGGCTCCGGTCTGACCGTATGCGAGAAGGAAAACGATCTTCCCGTTCTTTCCTTCGGCACCGAGGCTTCCATCACCTTTGCAGAGAAGGTTCTTACCGCGATGACCACCTCCGAGTGGATGCTGTACGCCACCAAGGCTACCGGCGGCCCCACCGGTAACGTATGGACCGACTCCTTCAACGTATTCAACAACGGCAGAGCGCTGTTCCGTCCCTCCGGCTTCTCCGCGGTTACCAAGGCAAGCTCCTGGGCAAACATTGAGTTCGGTATCATGCCCATGCCCAAGGTGAACGAGAGCCAGGAAGGCTACTACACCGTTACCAGCGGTTCTTGGGGTGTTTCCATCCTGAAGAACAACTGCGACCATCAGTTTGCAGCATACATGATCGATGCCTTCGCAGCAGGCGCAAAGAACTACGTTACTCCTGCATACATCGAGGTTAACCTGAAGCGTAAGTCTCTCCGTGACGACGATTCCGAGAGAATCCTTGAGGACATCTTCGACAGCATCGTTTACGACGCAGGCGCAGTTTACGACTTCGGTGGCATCTCTACCATGTTCTCTAACCTGGTTTCTCAGGGCAGCGCAGATATCGTTTCTTCCTTCGACTCCGTTCGTGATCAGGCATTGAATGCCATCGAAGACGTTATCGACGCGTACGCACAAGACGACGAATAATTTTGCCACGAAAAGCTCGACTTCTGTCGGGCTTTTCTTTTTCTTTGTGTGCTAAGTAGATGAATTTTATGCCCTCGGGAAACGCTGTCGCGATTTTCCTTGACATTTTTGCCGAAAAGATTGTATAATAGGGCAGATAACAATGACAAGGAGCTTTTTATGAACAAGATCGCAAAGCAGATTCTTTGTGCCATCCTTTTGGCCGTCATGCTGATTTCCGTAGTTGCCTGCGCAAGTCAGGATATGCCTTCTTCTCAGTCCGATACCTCCGATGGAGCAAGCGCCGATATCTCCGGGGAATTGAGCGAGGATCCCAACGCCAAATATCTGGACGAAGAGGGCAGGTACGTCACCAAGCTGGGTGTTTTGGACGAGTACAAGGGCCGTACCTTTACCGTGGTGGTCAGAAGCGAGTACTACGGTACCTATCAGTCCGATGACTTTACCACCGAAACCGGCGGCAACGGCGGTATCGATTACGGCGATGCCTATTATACCGAGGTAGGCGCCCGCAACGATAAAATCGAGGAGGATTACCAGATCGATCTGATCGTGGAGAAGATCGAAAATCCCAGAGTTGCCATCGAGGAGGATGCACAGGTTGGCGGTATGTTGTATGATGCAGCCGTAATTCACGTGGTGGAGGATGCCGCTGTTCTTGCCCAGAACGACCTTCTTTGCAACCTTTATACCCTTAAAAACTTTGATTATCAGGCTCCTTGGTGGGATGCTTCCGCCAACGAGGCTTATTCCATTGGGGAGAAGCTGTATTTCACCACCGGTGATATCACCATCATGAACAAGGCAAACACCTGGTGCATTCTGTTCAACAAGGACATGATCACAGATTACAACCTGGACGATCCCTACCAAATGTTCCATGACGGTACCTGGACCTTTGATAAGCTTGCGGAGATGGCCTCCACCGTTCACAATGCAAACGGTGCCGCGGATATGGAGAACCCCGATGCGATCTACGGTATGATCACCGCCTACGGCGACGCTCTTGAATTCTACGGTGGTTCCGGCATGACCCTTTGCAACAAGGATGCCGCCAATAATCCCTCTCTTGCTTTCTGCGAATCCGAGTCCTCCGTCAGCTTGGCGGAGAGCGTTTTGACCAAGCTGTACAATGCGGATTGGAAGATCTACGCCCAAGAGCCCGGCGTTGGCATGCAGCCTGCATTCCAGATCTTCTGGACGGGCAGAGCCTTGTTCCGTCCCTCCGGCTTTACCGCGGTGACCAAATGCCGTTCTTTGGCAGAAATGTCCTTCGGTATTCTTCCCATGCCCAAGGTGACCGAATCTCAGGATGGCTATTACACCACCTCTACCGGAACCTTCGTGGCCTGCATCCCCAAAAACTGCGCAGATCCCGAGTTCTCTGCCTATATGCTGGATGCGTTTGCCGCAGGTGCCAAGAACTACGTGACCCCTGCATATATCGAGGTTAATTTGAAGCAGAAGACCCTGCGCGATAATGACTCCGAGGAGATTTTGGAGTACATTTACAGCCACATCATCTATGACGTAGGCAGAGTTTACAACTTCGGCAAAGTCTCCTCTGTGATGTTCAACCTTGCCAAGGCAGGCAGCAGCGACGTTGTCTCCAGCATGGACGGCATCCGCGACGTGATCAATCTGGATATCGAGGATCTCCTCATGGATTACGAGGATAACGAAACGTAATTGGTATATTTGCTCAATAAAGCTCCGTTTGCCATAAGGTAAGCGGAGCTTTTCTATGTGCCGCAGGGGAGGGGAGAGCACCATATATTGTGTCATGTTGTGAATATCTAACAGATTTTGTCCGCAAAACCCCTTTTCGTAAGCGGAACGTACAGTTTTATAAAATATTTGAATTTTCTCTTGATTTTTTGATAATTTTAAGGTATTATTGAAGAGTAAAAAAATAAAATGGCTGACTATGGGTCAGCCCGAAAAAAGAAAGGATGTGTTAACTTGAGTCTCAGAGATTCAGGCACGAAAAGCAGAAAGTTCCTTCGCGTTCTGTTGACTTTCGCCTTGGCGTTTGCATTGCTGGTAACCACCGGTGTTGTAGCCCTTGCGGAAGAGAACGGTACCGCTTCCGGAGAACTTGATAAGTTCGCCAGCGGCTTCCACAACATCGATGCCGATGCACCCATTACCGAAAAGCTGATGTACGGCTTAGAGGTTGCAGGTATCGGTATGATGGTCGTCTTCTTGGTTCTGATCTTGATCATGGCGATCCTGTACGTGTTCAAGCTGTTCGCAACCTCCGGTGAAAAGAAGGCCGCCCCCGCTCCTGCAGCAGCACCCGCTCCCGCAGCAGCACCCGCAGCCGCTTCCGCCGCAGATGACGAGCAAACCATCGTTGCCATCGCAACTGCCGCAATTGCCGCAGAGCGTGGCGATTCCGAATGCGCATTCAAAGTTATTTCCGTTACTAAAATTCAGTAAATAAAGGAGAATTGAAATTATGAAGAAATATATCGTTACCGTAAACGGTGTTAAGTACGAAGTCGTTGTTGAGAACGCAGATCCCAACGCAACCTATACCCCCGCAGCAGCTCCCGCAGCAGCACCTGCTCCCGCAGCAGCTCCCGCTCCCGCAGCAGCTCCCGCACCCGCAGCAGCTCCCGCAGGCGCAGGCGACTCCATCACCTGCCCCATGCCCGGTACCATCGTAAAGGTTCCCGTTAAGGCTGGTCAGGCTGTTAAGAAGGGTGACGTTCTCTGTGTCTTCGAGGCTATGAAGATGGAGAACGAGGTTATGGCTCCTCGCGACGGCGTTGTTTCCTCCGTTAACGTAAACGAGGGCGCAACCGTTAACTCCGGCGACGTTCTGCTGGTTCTCGGTTAATCACTTTTTCGATTTATTGAAACGTAAAAGAAAGGTGTGAAACGAGAATGTTAGAAGCTTTGAAGGGTATTTACGAGTCCTCTGCATTTAGCTATATCATTGATGGCTTCATGGATGGCGGCTGGAAATATCTTGTTATGTACGGTATTGTAGCCGTTCTGTTCTACTTGGGTATCGTTCGTAAGTTCGAGCCCCTGTTGCTGTTGCCCATCGCTTTCGGTATGTTGCTGACCAACATTCCCACCCTCAGCGATGCTATTTTCCACATGGAATTCTTCGTTCAGAGCGACGGAGCTGTGATCAACTGGGCTGAGCTCGGTGCCCACGGCGGTCTTCTGGACTACCTCTACCTCGGCGTTAAGCTGGGTATCTTCCCCCCGCTGATCTTCTTGGGCGTCGGCGCTATGACCGACTTCAGCCCCCTGATTGCTAACCCCAAGAGCTTGCTTTTGGGCGCGGCCGCTCAGTTCGGCGTATTTGCGGCGTTTATCGGCGCGTTGCTGCTGGGCTTCACCGTTCCCGAAGCAGCCTCCATCGGTATCATCGGCGGTGCCGACGGTCCTACCGCAATCTACGTTACCAAGACCCTTGCTCCCGCACTGTTGGGTGCAATCGCCGTTGCGGCATATTCCTACATGGCACTGGTTCCCATGATCCAGCCCCCCATCATGAAGGCTCTTACCACCAAAAAAGAGCGTATGGTCAAGATGGACGTTCTCCGTCCTGTTTCCAAGACCGAGCAGGTTATTTTCCCCATCGTAGTAGCTCTGGTAGTTTCTGCGATCCTGCCCTCCGCGCTGTCTCTGGTTGGTATGCTCATGTTGGGTAACCTGTTGCGCGTTTCCGGCGTTACCGAGCGTCTTTCTAAGACTGCTCAGAACGAGCTGATGAACATCGTTACCATCATGCTGGGCGTCTGCGTCGGTGCTACCGCTAAGGCAGATACCTTCTTGGATCCCAAGACCCTGTATATCATTCTGCTCGGCCTCTGCGCATTTGCCTTTGCGACCTTGGCAGGCGTGCTCTTCGGCAAGCTGATGTATATCGTTACCGGCGGCAAGATCAATCCTCTGATCGGCTCCGCAGGCGTTTCCGCAGTTCCCATGGCAGCTCGTGTTTCTCAGAAGGTTGGTCAGGCAGAGAACCCCTCCAACTTCCTGCTGATGCACGCTATGGGTCCCAACGTGGCAGGTGTTATCGGCTCCGCTGTTGCGGCAGGCGTATTCCTGACCCTGTTCCAGTAATTTGAAAGGCGGTACTAACTATGGAAAAAAGACCTGTTAAGATTACAGAAACCGTTCTCCGTGACTCCCACCAGTCTCTGATCGCTACCCGTATGACCATGGATGAGATGCTTCCCATCCTGGACGAAATGGATAAGGTTGGTTACTATTCTCTGGAAGCATGGGGCGGCGCAACCTTCGATTCCTGCCTCCGTTTCTTGAACGAGGATCCCTGGGATCGTCTCCGTACCATCCGCGATCACGTTAAGAACACCAAGCTGCAGATGCTGTTCCGTGGCCAGAACATTCTGGGCTACCGTCACTACGCAGACGACGTTGTTGAGTACTTCGTTCAGAAGTCCATCTCCAACGGTATCGACATCCTGCGTATCTTTGACGCGCTGAACGATCCCCGCAACCTGCAGACTGCTATCAAGGCAACCAAGAAGGAAGGCGGCCACGTTCAGGCGGCTATCTCCTACACCACCGGTCCCGTATTCACCAACGAGTACTACGCAAAGTATGCTAAGACTCTGGAGGAGATGGGTGCAGACTCTATCTGTATCAAGGATATGTCCGGTCTGCTGTTGCCCTACGACGCTTACGACCTGGTAAAGGCCATTAAGTCCGTTGTTAAGGTTCCCGTTCAGTTGCACACCCACTATACCGCAGGTGTTGCTTCCATGACCATTCTGAAGGCTATCGAGGCAGGCGTGGATATCGTTGATACCGCAATGTCTCCCATGGCTTTGGGTACTTCTCAGGCTCCCACCGAGCCCCTTGTAGCATCTCTGCAGGGCACTCCCTTCGACACCGGTCTGGATCTCAACAAGCTGGACGTTATCAGCAAGCATTTCGCGAAGTTGCGTGAGAAATATCTCGCCAGCGGTCTGCTGGATCCCAAGGTGCTGAAGGTTGACGTTAACGCCCTTCTGTACCAGGTTCCCGGCGGCATGCTGTCCAACCTGATCTCTCAGCTGAAGCAGGCTAACCAGTCCGATAAGCTGGAGCAGGTTCTGGAAGAGGTTCCCCGTGTTCGTGCAGACGCAGGTTATCCTCCTCTGGTTACCCCCTCTTCTCAGATCGTAGGTACCCAGGCTGTGTTCAACGTTCTCACCGGTGAGCGTTATAAGTCTGTTACCAAGGAGTTTAAGGGCATCGTTCGCGGTGACTACGGTAAGACTCCTCTGCCTCTCGATCCCGCCTTCGTTAAGAAGATCATCGGCGACGAACAGCAGATCACCTGCCGTCCCGCTGACAATCTGAAGCCCGAGCTGGAGACTCTCAGAGCTAAGCTGGGCGACAAGGCAAAGCAGGAGGAGGATGTTCTCTCCTACGCTCTGTTCGAGCAGGTAGCTATGAAGTTCTTCGACCGTCGCGAGACCGATTCCAAGATCGCGGAAGCTCTCTCCGATGCTGAGGCTAAGTACTACGTGAATATCAAGGAAGTTAAGTAATTTTCGTAATTTTCTACCTTCCGGCGGCGGGCAAATGCCCGCCGCTTTTTCTTTTGGAAGTAATTTTTGCATATATTATAGTATATTTTCCTGAAATACACTATATTTTACACCCATTTACCTTGACTTTAAGCTTCGGTTTGGATATAATGTAAACGTATCATTATATGTTGGGTTATTTTGTGCATACGGGGTGTCCCCGTGGAAGAGGAGCACGTTTCATGAATAGTCAAAAAAAATTATTGATCGATATTTTGCACGATAATTTCGCTGTTTCCGAGGAAGCGGTTGCCGAGGTGCAGGCGCTTCTTGCCATGGGCGGTAAGACGGAGTTCGAGATCATTCTGGAGCGCGGATTTGTCAGAGAGCCTCAGCTTGCCGAGGCAGTTTCTGCAAAATACGATGTACCCATGGTGGTACTGAGCGGGCTCCAGATTCCCGAGGACGTTCTTTCCTTGGTGGAATATTCCGTGCTTCGCCGTCATCGTGTGATGCCCTT
>JAFYNA010000017.1 GCA_017549925.1 Clostridia bacterium
AGGCAGGTGCCGCCCCAGCCGGCGTTCAGCACTGCGGTGAGGGAGGAATCCGTCTTCACCACGTACCAGAGGATACCGATGCAGAAATACAAAAGGAACGCCATGCCCAAGCCCGTGATCACGGAAAGGGTGGGTTTCTTTCTCAGGCCCTTGATCAGAGCGGAGATCACCAAAGCGCAGGGAATGAGTGCCAGCAGGAAGCCGCCCCGATCCCCCAAGAGGGCTGCCGTACCGCTTCCACCGCCGGGATAGACAGGAAGCCATATTCCCACACCCAAATACACGGCAACGGACAGAACGGCGTACAGAGGCTCTAAGGCTACCCCTGCCAACAGCACCGCCAGCACCATGGCGGAGATGCCCGCGTACTGATAGGGCCCCAGGATCACCATGGCAAAGGAAAAGGTCAACGCGGCACAGATCGTCCGCATGGTTTTATTTTTCATCAAAAGAAGGCTCCTTCCTTGTTTTTCTGTGACGATTATACCTTTTTTGCGAAAAAATGTCAAGTTTATCTTGCGGAATTCTTTGCGTTGTGATAAAATCAAGAAGTAAGAATGCAAAACAAGAGGAACGACCTATGATCACTTGGAACAAAGCCTGCAATACCAATGCACTTTTGCAATACATCAAGGAGAACACCGCCGACGGTGCCAATCTGCGCGCCTTCAAGCTGTACCGCAAGGGCTTGGAGGTTACCGCAGTCCTTCCGCCCCACAAGGAAGAGGATGCCATGCACCTCTATTCCCTCTCCAAATCCTTCACCTCCATCTCCGTGGGCATCGCCCGGGACATGGGGCTTTTGGATGTGAACGAGAAAATGATCGATATCTTCCCGGAATGCGTTCCGGAGGAGATCTCCGAGAACCTGGCCGCCATGACCTTGGGGGACGTGCTTTCCATGCAGTCCGGTCACGAGGTCTGCCATTTGGACAAAATGCGTTTTTCCGAAAACGCGGTGAAAACCTTCTTGGCCATGCCCGTGGTGTATCAGCCCGGCACCAAATTCATCTACTCCACCGGCGGCACCTGCGTCTGCGGCGCGGCAGTGGAAAAGAGAAGCGGCATGAAGCTGAACGATTTTATGGAGAAGTATCTCTTCTCTAAGTTAGGCATCCCCAAGCCCCGTGTACTGACCCTTGCCGACGGCACCCACGCAGGTGGTATCGGCATCTTCTTGCCCATCGACCATCTCTTCCGTATGGGAATGCTGATGAAGAACAAAGGTGTATATAACGGCGTACGGGTGGTCAGCGAGGAATGGTGCGACATGGCTGTTCAGCCCATTGCGGACAACAGCTGTAACGGCACTCCTGACTGGGTAGCGGGCTACGGCTATCAGTTCTGGGTGAACGCGGAGAGCGGCTTCCGCGGAGATGGCGCCTTCGGTCAGCTTTGCGTGATCCTCCCCGAGGAGGACACGGTGTTTGCCCTCCAGGCCGAGGCGGGCAATATGCAGATCGAGATAGATCGCATCTATGCCATGCTGAAGAATATCGACGAGGCAGACCTTTCCGCAGAGGCGGCACTGCTTGCCGAGGTAGAGACCCATTACCAAACCCAAAAGGCCTCCCCCGTGGAGGAGAAAACGGTGACCTTCGTCCCCAACGAGGCGGGACTCCTTTCCGCTACTCTGAAAACCGAGGGCGACGTTCTTCGTGTCCGCTTGGAAACGGAATACGGCGTGCAGACTTTGATGGCAGGCAACGGCTGTTGGGTGGATTGCGCCCCCATGCTGAGATACTGCAACCCCTCCATCAATGCTCTGGATCCCCATTTCGGGCTGATCGAGCAGCTTTCCCTGCGCTGTGCCTACGAAACGGAGGGGGATACCGTAAAGGTGATCTGCAAGCATCCCGATACCCCCCACACCCAAGTGTTCTCCTTTGAAAAAGACGCTCTGCGCCTTTCTGCCAACTACGGCGGTCTCCGTATCAGTGAGATCGCTTACCGATAATGGCACTGTTGCTTGCCCCCGCAGGGAGCTTTGAAGCCCTTCGCGCCGCCATCGACGGCGGTGCAGATGAGGTGTATCTGGGGGGAATGCAGTTCAACGCCCGCGCGGGAGCAAAGAATTTTGACGAAAAGCAGCTTGTTGCCGCAGGAGAGCTTTGCCGCAAGCATAACGTGCATCTGCTCATCACCTTGAACACCTTGATTCGGGACAAGGAGATGGAGGAGGTACTGCAATACGTCGCCTTCTTGGAAAAGAACGTCCATCCCCACGCCTACATCGTGCAGGATCTGGGGCTTGCCAAAAAGCTCCGTGAAAGGTTCCCCCATGCGGTACTCCACGCCAGCACACAGCTCCGCCAGCACGCCGCCGCAGGTGGCAAGCTGTTGAAGGAGCTGGGATTTTCCAGAGTGGTTCTGGCGCGGGAAATGGCCAAGGAGGACATCCTCTCCTTTGTAAAAAACAGCGGTGTGGAGACGGAGGTATTCGTCCACGGCGCGCTGTGCGTCTGCGAAAGCGGAGGCTGTCTCATGTCCTCCATGATCGGCAGGCGAAGCGGCAACCGCGGCGAATGCGCTCAGCCCTGCCGTCTGCCCTACAAGGGGAAGAACCCCTATCCCCTTTCCTTAAAGGATAATTGCCTTGCGCCTTATCTGAACGAGCTTTCCGCAGGCGGCGTCACCGCCTTGAAGATCGAGGGGCGCATGAAGTCCCCGGAATACGTCTACGCTGTCACAAGCATCTACCGCCGTCTGCTGGACGAGGGGCGTTCCCCCACCCCCGAGGAATTGAAACGGCTGGAGACCTCCTTCTCCCGCAGTGGGTTTACCGCAGGCTATTACAACAAGCAGGTTGACCCCCGTATGTTCGGCATCCGCCGAGAGGAGGACAAAAAGAAGACCGCGTCGGTGCAAAACGCACCCCGCATCCCCTTGCCTTACCTGCGTCGAGAGGTCACGGAGACCCCCTTCCCCATGGTGCTTCCCCAAAAGGATCCCGCCCGTCTGTTCCCCCCAAAGGAGCAGTTGGGCTACGTTGCCCGCTTTGAGGGTAGGATCCCGCGGGATCTCTCCCCCTTTGCAGATGCCGCACGCATCGACATTCCGTTGTGGCATCTGGAGGAGGCAAACATCCACGGTCTGGAGCATAAGGTCAGCGCGGTACTCCCCCGCGTCACCTTTGACCGCGAGGAGGAGCAGATCGGGAAGCTGTTGGACAAGGCTTACGCAAGAGGCATCCGCCACGTTACGGTGCCCAACCTTTCCCAGCTTCATTTGGTAAAAGACTTCTACCTCCACGGAGATTACCCGCTGAACGTGTTCAACAAGGAAACGGCAAATCTGCTGGAGGGCTATTCCTTCTCCTCTTTGTTCCTCTCCCCGGAAAGCGAGCCCAAGGAATTCGGCTTCTCCCCCATGGCGTGGGAGGCTCTGGGCTACGGCAGAACCCCGCTGATGCACACCGAGACCTGCCTCATCCGCAACGTGAACGGAAGCTGTCCCCAAAGCAAGGGGCAATGCACCGCCCTGCTTACCGACCGCACGGGAGCGTCCTTCCCCCTCCTGCGAGGCAACGGACACCGCAATCTGCTGTATAACTCCCTGCCCACCTACCGTTTGGACAAGCGGAAGGAGCTGAAAAAAAGCGGCGTGGGGCTGTTGACCCTTTTGTTCACCGTGGAGACCGATGCCGAGATCCGCGCCGTGCTGGAAGCCTACCGCACCTCCGCCCCGCCCAAGGGAGCTTACACAAGACGGTAACAAACGCAAAAAAAGAGAGCCGCGTGGCTCTCTTTTTGTTTTTACGTTACTCTGCGTCTACGTACTCTTCCATCAGCTCGATGAAGTCCTCGATGGCGATGGTAGCAGCATCGGAGAGAGAATCAAAGCGGGAAGCATAGTTGGTATCGATGGTGTAGTAGCAGTTCATGATATCGCCCCAGTTATAGATGGGGCCCAGATCGAAGGAACGGGTAGCGAAGATAATGTCCAGCATTTCGGAGGACTCGTCGTCGCGGGTGTCTCTGCCCTTCAGCTGCATCTCGTAGAACTCGGGGGTAACCATCTTCTGAGACTTCATAGCCAAAGCCTCGATGACCAGACCCAGCTCGTCGGTGTTGGGAACGCCGTAGGGGATCATCAGGTAGGAGGAGTTACCGGGAGATACGGTGTGGTAGTAGCTGTCCTGATCTGCAAAGGTCTTGGGCATGGGCAGGATACCGAACTCGTCCTCCATCTCGCGGAAGCCTGCAACGTTGATCAGACCGCAGATGTAGAACAATTCTCTGCCCTCAATGAAGGCCTTGTGAACGGTAGCTTCCCAAACGTTGGAATAGCCCTTGCCGTCAAACTTGCCGCCGTCGGCAACCATAACGTCTGCGCTGAGGTAGAAGTTAACGATCTTATCCAGAGCCGCGTAGGTACGCTCGGTTGCAGACTCTACGGTGAGGTAGGGCATATCGTTCTCGTCCTTGGAAATGGCGTGGATACCGCCACCTACCACCTGAGCGAACACGTTGAACTTCTCGGTACCGCAAGCCCAAAGATCGTTCTCGTCGATACCGGACTTGCCATCGTACTCCTGGGTCACGCCCTTGCAAATGGACATAAAATAATCCAAAGTCCACTCGCCGTCCTTGGCCTTCTGATAGAAGTCGTCCGGAATTGCCAGGTCGCCCTTCAGCTTCTTGTTGAACAGAACGCACCAGGTACCCAGGTTATCGTAGGTATTGATATCGCCGCAAGCCCAGAACAGTCTGCCGCCTACGGAAACGTCGTTTACACAGTTCTGATCCCACCAGGAGTTCTCAAAGTTGAGGGTCTCGATGGTGTTCAGATCGGTAAGAGCGCTGCTGCGAGCGAAGTTCTGCGCGTAGTGTCCGCTGGCGAACACGATGTCGCACTCATAGGTGCCGGTGGTAACCATCTGCTTTACGTCATCCAGGAAGGACTGCTTGTTGGTAACCTGACCGGTGATGGTGACCTTGTATTCATCCTCAACGGCATCACGAACAGCCTTCTTTGCCACGTCAACGCGGCTGGCCTCGCCCTCGGCGTTGGAAATAACCTCGCCGGTATAGCCCTTGATAGAAGCAGAGCCTGCGCTCCAGTCCCAGCAGAGGATTCTGATCTCTCTGTTCAGCTCCACGATTTCGGGAGGAACGTCGTTGTTCACCTCGGACTCGTCGCCGGGCACAGAGGTGTCGTTTTGGGTTCCTGCGGAAGAGGTATCGGTATTGTTGGCGGGCTGGTTGTTACAAGCTACCAGCATGGGCAGCGCCAAGGCCAAAACCATCAGCAAAACCAAAAGGTGTCTCAAATGTTTCATGTTTGCTCCTTGTTTGATTTTATTTTTGCAAAACATTGTATCATATATTTCCCGCTTTGTCAAGCGCACAAAGAAAACCGCCCTGCGCACAGGCAGGGCGGCGGAAAAAAACGGATCATTCGCCGATGGATTGAATATTGGCCACGGCGTTTTCCATGGCAAGCTTTGCCGCATCCACCACGGAATCGAAGCGGGAGGCAAAGTTGGGATCTACGGTGTAATAGCACTGCATCAGATCACCCCAGTTGAACACGGGGCCCAGGTCGAAGGAGCGGGTGGAGAAGATCAGATCCAGCATCTCCTCAGACTCGTCGTCACGGGCGTCTCTGCCCTTCAGCTGGATCTCGTAGAACTCGGGGGTCACCAGCTCTTGGGACTTCATGGCCAAGGCCTCCATCACCAAGCCCACGTCCTCCACGTCGGGAACGCCGTAGGGGATCATCATGTAAGAGGAATGGCCGGGAGAGACGGTGTGGGAATATTCATCCTGCTCCGCAAAGGTCTTGGGCATGGGCAGAATGCCGAACGCATCGTCCATCTCGCGGAAGCCTGCCACGTTGATGAGGCCGCAGATGTAGAACAGCTCTCTACCTTCGATAAAGGCCTTATGCACGGTGGCCTCCCACACGTTGGAATAGCCCTTGTTGCTGAAATCGCCGCCGTCGGCAACCATAACCTCGTCGCTGAGGTAGAAGTTAACGATCTTATCCAGCGCCGCGTAGGTGCGCTCTGCCTCCACCTCTACGGTGAGGTAGGGCAGGTCGTTCTCGTCCTTGGAGATGGTGTGGATGCCGCCGCCGATGACCTGAGCGAAGGCGTTGAACTTCTCGGTGCCCACAGCCCAAAGGTCAAACTCGTCGATACCGGGCTTGCCATCGTATTCACGGGTGACACCCCGGCAGACCTGCATGAAATAATCCATGTTCCAGTCTCCGTCACGAGCCACCGTATAGAAATCGTCGGAAATACCCAGATCCGCCTTGAGATCCTTGTTGAACAGCACGCACCACGTGCCAAGGTTATCGTAGGTATTGATGTCGCCGCAGACCCAGAACAGCTTGCCGCCGATGGATACGTCGCTTACGCAGTTCTGATCCCACCAGGAATTGGAAAGGTTGATGGTGGAGACCGTCTTCAGATCGGTGAGGTATTTGTTGTTCAAAAAGTTCTGCGCGTAGTGGGCACTTGCAAAGACCACGTCATAGTCGTAAGTGCCGGAGGTTACCATGTTCCCCACGTCGTTTAGGAAGGTGGAGCTGTTGGTAACGACGCCGGAGATCTTTACGTTGTAATCCGTCTCCACCGCATCGATCACGGCCTTCTTTGCCACGTCTACGCGGCCGGGGGTTCCCTCGGCGTTGGAGATGACCTCACCGCTGTACCCCTGAATGGAGGCGGCACCTGCCGCCCAGTCCCAGCAGAGGATACGGATGGGCTTTTCGTTCAGATCCTTGATCTCGGGAAGGATATCGTTGTTCACCTCGGAGGTTTCTCCCGTCTCGGAGCTATCCGTGCTTTGGGTAGACGGGACAGAATCATCGGACAGAGAGCCGCTCTGCTCTCCGCAGGCAATCAGCAAAGGCAACAGCAGGGCAAGCACCGCCCACAGAATAACGCACTTTTTCATGGTTACAGCCCTTCCTTTCACAGCCCACCGCAGTGAGCTTTTCGTATTATTCGGCCTCGACGTAAGAGTCGATAATGGCCATGGTGGACTCGATAGCCATCTTTGCACCGTCGGAGAGAGATTCAAAGCGGGATGCGTAGTTGGTATCGATGGTGTAGAAGCAGTTCATGATGTTGCCCCAGTTGAAGATGGGAGCCAAGTCGAAGGAACGGGTAGCGAAGATGATGTCCAGCATCTCTGCGGACTCGTTGTCGCGGGTATCTCTGCCCTTCAGCTGCATTTCGTAGAACTCGGGGGTAACCATTTCCTGAGACTTCATAGCCAAAGCCTCTACCACCAAGCCCAGATCCTCCACGTTGGGAACACCGTAGGGGATCATCATGTAAGAGGAGTTACCTGCGGAAACGGTGTGGTAGTAGCTGTCCTGATCTGCAAAGGTCTTGGGCATGGGCAGGATGCCGAACTCGTCCTCCATCTCACGGAAGCTTGCAACGTTGATCAGACCGCAGATGTAGAACAGCTCTCTGCCCTCGATGAAGGCCTTATGAACGGTGGCCTCCCAAACGTTGGAATAGCCCTTGCCGTCGTACTTGCCGCCGTTGGCGATCATAACCTCGTCGCTGAGGTAGAAGTTGACGATCTTATCCAGAGCCGCGTAGATACGCTCGGTGGTGGTGTCGATGGTAAGATAGGGAACGTCGTTCTGATCCTTGGAGACAGCGTGGATACCGCCGCCGATCACCTGTGCGAACACGTTGAACTTCTCGGTGCCCACAGCCCACTGGTCAAACTCGTCCTGACCGTCGCCGTTGAGGTCCACGGTGACGCCCTGGCAGATCTCGATGAAGCGATCCAAATTCCAGGTGCCGTCCTTGGCCATCTGATAGAAATCCTCGGCAATACCCAAGTCGTTCTTCATGTTCTTGTTGAACAGAACGCACCAGGTACCCAGATTATCGTAGGTATTGATGTCGCCGCAGACCCAGAACAGTCTGCCGCCTACGGAAACGTCGTTTACACAGTTCTGATCCCACCAGGAGTTGGAAAGGTTGATGGTGGAGATGGTCTTCAGGTCGGTGAGTGCGCCGTTTACGGCGTAATCCTGCGCGCCGCCCGCACCGGTGAACACCAGATCGTAATCATAGGTGCCGGTGGTGACCATATTCTTTACGTCGGAGGAGAAGGACCCCTTGTTGGTCACCTCACCGGAGATGGTGACGTTGTATTCCGTCTCTACCGCATCGATAACGGCCATCTTTGCCACGTCTACACGGCCGGGATCGTCCTCGGCGTTGGTGATGATCTCACCGGTGTAGCCCTTAATGGAGGCGGAGCTCCAGTCCCAGCAGAGGACGTTGATCACTCTGCCGTCCAAATCCTTGATTTCCGGGGGAACGTCCACGTGAATATCTTCTTCGGGAAGGGAAACCTCACTGTTGTCCGGGGAAGAGGTTTCTACGGAAACCGCGGACTCGGTGTTCCCGCAGGCTACCAGCAAGGGCAGTGCCAATGCGAACACCATGAGGACGGTCAAAATCTGCTTGAGCTGTTTCATATACTGTCTCCTTGTTTATTCTTGCTGCGTTTATTGTAGCACGGTTGTCCCCCGTTGTCAAGAAAAAAACGCCGCCCCTCTCAAAAAGCGCAAAAAAGGAGCCGAGATTACCACGACTCCTTTTTGGGGATTCAATTCACAAGCTCCAGCTCTGTCAGCCGATCTACGGTTTGGCTCAAGGCCTGCTGTGCGGCACCGAGAACTCCGTCGAAACGGGTTTCCATGCTCTCGGCGTCGAGATTGGTGTAACAGCTGCTGATGTTGCCCCAATTGTAGCTCAGTCCCAGATCGAAAAAGCGATTTTCGAAGATGATGTCCAGCATCTCTCGGGAATCCTCGTCGCGGGCATCTCTGAACCGCAGAAGCACTTCATAAAACTCCCCGGTAACCCATTGGCGGGAGTTCATGGCCAAGGCTTCCACCACTACGCCAAGCTCCTCCACCTCCGGCACGCCGTAGGGGATCATCATGTAAGAGGAATAATCCGGGGAAGCGGTGCTGTAGTATCTGTCCTGCTCTGCGTACAGCTTGGGGATGGGGAGAATACCGAATTCGTCCTCCATGTTGCGGAAGGGGATAACTTGATTGATGCTGCAAATATAGAACAGCTCCCTGCCCTCTGTGAAGGCTTTCATCACGGTGGCTTCCCAAGGATTGGCATAGTGATTATACTTGCCGCCGTTGGCAACCATTACTTCGTTTCCGTTGTAGAAGCCCAGAATTTTTTGCAGACCCTTGTAGGTGCTGTCCGTCCCCATGTCAAGGGTCAGATAGGGGAGATCGTCGGATTCCGCCTTGCCGGCAATGGGGATGCCGCCCCCGGCCAAATGGGTGTAGATATGGAATTTCTCGGTGCCTACCGCCCAGCGGTCATGCTCGTCCAAGCCGTCACCGTTCAGATCTTCGGTGACCCCTTGGCAGATCTCCATGAAGGTGTCCATGTTCCAAAGGCCTTCCTTCACCAGCCGGTAAAAGTCGGTTTGAATCTCCAGCTCTTCCTTCAGATCCTTGTTGAACAGCACGCACATGGTGCTCATATTGTCTTGGGTATTGATGTCGCCGCAGATCCAGAACAGCTTGCCTCCGATGGAAAGCTCCTTCACCGCATTCTGATCCCACCAAGGCTGTTCCAAATGGATGGTGGAAACGCTGTTCAGGTCGGTGAGCAGACCGTTGGAAAGCAGGTTTTGCGCTGTGCGGGAGTTGGCGAAAATCAGATCGTATTCGTAAACACCGGCAAGAACCATATTGACGACCCGGTCATAGACCTGATGGCTCTCGATCACCTCGCCATTGATGGTGACACCGTACTCCGCCTCTATCTGATCGATCACCGTTTGCTTGGCAATATCCAAGCGGCCGAAACTCGCCTCGGAGTCGGTGATCACCTCCCCTGTGTAGGGAAGGCCTGCCACGGAGAGGAACTCTGCGCAAAGGATATTGATCTCTCTGCCGCAGGGATCCACGGTCGCGGGAGGATCATAGTCCTCCGGGGGATAGCTGTCGGAAGAAAGCTCGCCGCTTTCCTCCCACCAAGAATCCTCCGAGGGGATCTCTTCCCGGGAATCTTCCGGATGGGCGCTGTTGTTTGGCTCCGGCTGCGCGGGTTGGTCCTCGCCCGTCCCGGAGGAGGGAGCAGAGGATTCCGCAGGCAGGTCGCCGTATTCGTCGCTTGTATCGGCGGAGGTGTTTTCCATCTCCTGCAGGGAGGCCTCCGACATGGTTGCCGCGGGAGGATCCTGTTCCTCTGCGCAGGAAACGAGAAGCAGCAGTAATACCGCCGAAAGAACGATACACAATCTCAAGAGAAACTTCTTCATATCATTGACCCCTTTTCTTTATTCTATATATACATTATAGCATGTTTTCCGGGCATTGTCAAGGACAAAAAAGGAGCCGAGATTACCTTGGCTCCTTTGTGGGAAAATTTAGTTGAGGACCGGCTCGTAATCTTCCAGATCGTCCAAGGTGTCCTGCAATGCCTGCTCTGCTGCATCAATGACGGAGTCAAAGCGGGATGCGATGTTGGTGGCACTCATCTCGTAGTACTTGTATGCGATGCCGCCCCAGTTGTAGCAAACGCCCAGATCGAAGCAACGGGAAGCGTAGATGATGTCCAGCATTGCCTCGGACTCGTTGTCACGGGCATCTCTGCCCTTCAGCTGTACCTCGTAGAACTCGGGAGTAACGATCTCCTGAGACTTCATAGCGATGGCCTCGATGACCACGCCCAGCTCCTCGATACCGGGAATGCCGTAGGGAATGACCATGAAGGAGCAGTTATCGGGAGAAACGGTGTGATAGTATCTGTCCTGCTCGGCAAACAGCTTGGGCATGGGCAGGATACCGAAGGGATCCTCCATGTTGCGGAAGCCTGCAATACTGATCAGACCGCAAACGTAGAACAGCTCTCTGCCTTCCTTGAAGGCGTTGATGATGGTGGATTCCCAGGGGTTGGAGTACTGGTTGTACTTACCGCCGTTGGCAACCATAACGTCGTCGCTGTTGTAGAAATCCAGGATCTTCTGCAGTGCGTTGTAGGTACGCTCGGTGTCCTTGGAAACGGTAAGATAGGGAATATCGGTGGCAGGATCCTTCTCTGCAATACGCATACCGCCGCCAACCATGTGAGCGTAGATGTTGAAGGTCTCGGTGCCCACAGCCCACAGGTCAAACTCGTTGATGCCGTCCTTGCCGTCGTACTCCTGGGTCACGCCGCGGCAGATCTCCATGAAGTAATCCATGGTCCACTCGCCGTCGGTAGCCTTCTGATAGAAGTCGTCGTTGATGCCCAGGTCGGTCTTCAGCTTCTTATTGAAGAGAATACACCAGGTACCCAGGTTGTCGTAGGTATTGATATCGCCGCAAACCGCAAACAAACGTCCGTTGATGGAGAGATCCTCCACGGAGTTCTGGTCCCACCAGGAGTTCTCAAAGTGAAGGGTGGGAACGGTCTTCAGGTCGGTGAGCAGGTTGTTGGAGAGCATCTTCAGCGCGTTATTCTCGCTGGAGAACACGATGTCGTAATCATAGGTGCCGGAGGTAACCATCTGCTGTACCACGCCAACGAAGTCGCTCTCATTGTAGCGCCAGCCGCCGATGGTGCAGTTGTAGTTGCTCTCGATGTAATCGATAACTTCCTTCTTGGCTACGTCAACGCGGGAGTAGTTGGGATCGGACTCCTCGCTGTAAACGATCTCGCCGGTGAAGCCGTAGATGGAGGAGGAGCCTACGCCCCAGCCCCACTGCAGAATGTTGATCTCTCTGTCGTTCAGATCGATGATATCGGGGTAAACGTTGGTATCCTCGGATACGTCCTCGGAGGTGGTGCCGCTTTCAGAGGTTGCCTGGGAAGCAACGGACTCGGTGCCCGCGGTATTGTTGCACGCTACCAGCAAGGGCAATGCCATCAAGCAGACCAGCAAAAGCAATAAAACTCTTTTTGCCATAGGTGTGGTTCTCCTATCGATTCGATATTTTTTTGCAAGTATGTCTTACATTGTTCATATTATAGTACAATTTGCTACGGTTGTCAAGGGAGAAACCGATTGACAAAACGAAAAAAACGGTGTATAATAAAGAATATCCATCAAACAGTCTGTGAAAAGATACGGAAAGGAAGGACACCGTGGCTGTCTCTCTCAGAAATTTCTTTTTGACCTTTGTGCTGGCACTGGCCGCCTTTGGCTGGCTGGCCTTTGAATATTACGACGAGCTGTTGGCTTTGCTCCCCACGGAGAACGTGGAGGTCTCTCAGGAAACCTCTCAGGAAAGCACTCCCCCCGAGGAGGAATCCGGTCCCGGCACCATCATTCTTCCCGGTAACGGAGGGGACGAGCTGGGCTCTCTCAGCGGCTTGGCGGTGACCTTGAACGAGAACGGCGAGGTGACCCGCGCCCTGTTCTTGCGGTTCAATTCCGCCCGCAAGGCTATCTTCACCTGCGACCTGCCCTTGACGGCAACGCTGTATAACAGCGTGGGCGCTATGGTTCCCCTGCGGGACTTCCTGCGGCTTTACGACAGAGAGACCTGCTCCATGGCCATTGCCGCCTTGGTGGGTTATCCCGCAGATTTTTACGTGGAGGTCTCCCCTGGCGCCCTGGATGCCATGGTGGAGAATATGTCCGCTCCCTATTTTGTGATCCCTCAGGAGATCAACTACGTCAACCCCGCTTATACCGGCATCACGGAGTTCCCCGGCGGCAAGGTTCCCGCCGATTATTGGAAGCACGTAGACGCAGGTAAGATCACCATGACGGCGGATATTCTCGCCATCCTGCGTGAGCATTACGGGCTGTGCGACGGCTCCGACGGTCACGGCAGCTATAACTCTCTGGCCTCCTCCATGCTGAAATCCTTCCTGGATCAGCTCACCAAGGAGCAGAAGACGGTACTGCTTTCCGACCCCGCCCGCTACGCCGCGGTGCTTTCCGGTATGAATACCAACATGGACGCCGCTTTTATGGAATCCTGGGGCGAGCTGTTGATGAAATACAGCACCTACCCCAAGACGGAGATCACCTATACCACCCGGGATGCCACCATCCGTGCCTTTAAGGAAGCGGATCGGTAAACGTTTCCGTAAAAATCCGTCGAAAATATGGGTTTTCCTCTTGCAAAATGAAAATCTTTGTGATATAGTATAGTTACAATTATACATTGGAGGTATTGGAAATGGCTTTCTCTATTGATAAGGACGTATGTCTGGGCTGTGGCGCATGTGAGGGCGAGTGCCCCGTAGGTGCTATCCACGCTGACGAAGACGGCAAGTTCGAGATCGACGCAGACGCTTGTCTGGATTGCGGCGCTTGCGAAGGCATCTGCCCTGTTGGCGCTCCCAAGGCGTAAGGATTTTTTCAATCAAACGGCGAAATGCGCTCCCCGGGGCTTCTTGGGGAGCGTCTTTTGTTACTCGGAAAGGCTTTTGGACATGGAACGTGGCTTAGTGGAAACTGCCGTCAACGGCGGTTTGGTGTTGCGTGAATATAAGGAGGGGATCCGCTTTGGCACGGATGCTCTTCTGCTGGCCTATTTTGCCAAGGATCGCTTGGGCAGCGGTGCCTGTGCCGATTTCGGCACGGGAAGCGGGGTCTTGCCCCTTCTGTTGGCCGCCTCCGGCTGTAAATGCAGCTTTACGGGGGTGGAATATCAGGAAAAATACGCCGCCTTGGCCAAGGAGAACGTATTGCAAAACGGCTTTGAGGAAAAGATCCGCATTTTGGAGGGGGACCTGCGTTCCCATCGCACCCTCTTCCCTGCGGGAAGCTTTACCGCCGTGGTCAGCAACCCGCCCTACCTCCCTGCAGGCAGCGGCAAGCAAAATTTAGCCATGGAAAAACGGATCGCCTGGCATGACGATACCCTGCCTCCCGCCGCCTTGGCAGAGGCCGCCGCATGGGCGTTGCCCTCGGGAGGCCGCTTCTTCTGCGTGTATCTCCCCTCCCGCATGGCAGGGCTGATAGAAGCGCTGGGACGCAACCGTTTGGAGCCCAAGCGTCTGCGGCTGGTGGTGCCCGCCCACGGGGAAGCCCCTTCTCTGTTGCTTTTGGAGGCACGGAAGGACGGCGCAGAGGGCTTGGAGATCCTGCCGGAGATGCCCTTGTATACGGACAAGTCCCGCACCGAGGAATCCGAGGAGCTGAAGGCCGTAAAAGCATTTTATCAACTGTTTACGTAAGAGGATTTGAATATGGAACTTTATAACTGGGTCAAGGACCTTTCTTCCGCATCCCCCGCTCCCGGCGGCGGCGGTGCTTCCGCCTTGGTCGGCGCTTTGGCGGCGGCACTGGGCTCTATGGTGGGGCATCTCACCGACGGCAAAAAGAAATACGCCGCTTACCAGCAGGACATCCTGCGGATCATGGAGGAGACAGGGCTGCTCACCGATAAGCTGTTTGCCCTGATCGAGAAGGACGCGGAGGCCTTTGTTCCCCTCTCCAAGGCCTACGGCATTCCCAAGGAGGATCCCTCCCGCGGGGAGGTGCTGGAATCCGCTTTGCGGGTTGCGGCAGAGCCTCCCATGGAGATCCTGGAGACCTTGGCGGAGCTTCCCTCTGTTCTGGAGGAGCTTTTGGAAAAAGGAAGTCGCCTTGCCATCAGCGACGTGGGATGCAGTGCCGTTTTCTGCGCCTCCGCTTCTCAGGGCGCGCTGTTGAATCTTTTGGTGAACACCCGCCTCATGGCGGATAAGGACTACGCCGCGGCACAAAACGCCAAGGCGGAAGCGTTAGATCTGGAGATCCGCTCCCGTTGCGAAGCGGTTTACGCGCGGGTAAAGGAGGCGTTGGTATGACACTTTGGAAGGGTGCCCCGGTGGCAAAGGCCATCACGGAGGGCTTGATCCCCACGGTAGAGGAATTGAAGACTCGCGGCGTTACGCCCCGTCTGGCGGTGATCCGCGTAGGGGAGCGTGAGGACGACCTCTCCTACGAGCGCGGCTTGACCAAACGGTTTGCCTCCGCAGGCGCAGAGGTGGAGACCGCGGCGCTGCCCGCCGACGTTTCTCAGGAAGAGCTGGAATCTTGTATCTCTGCATTAAACGGCAGAGAGGACGTTCACGGCATTTTGATGTTCTCCCCCCTGCCCCGTCATCTGAACGAAGCCCGTGCGAGAGCCTTGCTTTCCCCCGCCAAGGACGTGGACTGTCTGACGGATGCCAACGCCTACTGCGTATACGCGGGAAAGACCTCCGAGGGCGTTCCCGGCTACCCGCCCTGCACCCCTCGTGCCGTTTTGGAGATCTTGGATTTCTACGGCTATGACGTTGCGGGCAAGAACGTGACCATCGTAGGCAGAAGTGCCGTGGTGGGCAAGCCCCTGGCCATGCTGCTGTTGCATCGCAACGCCACCGTGACCATCTGCCATACCAAAACCGCAGACCTTGCCGCCGCCTGCAAGCAGGCAGATCTTCTGGTGGTTTGCGCAGGAAAAGCCGCACTGATCGGCAAGGAGCACGTTCGTCCCGGTCAGGCCTTGGTGGACGTGGGCATTCACGTGGTGGAGGGCATTCTCTGCGGAGATGCCGATCCCGCCGCAGGCGAAGTGGTGGAGCAGTTCACCCCCGTTCCCGGCGGCGTGGGTGCCGTCACCACCTCCGTGCTGCTGAAGCACACCGTAGACGCGGCAAAAAGAAAAATTTAAGCTTCCGAAAAGCCTTTCTTGCTCCCGAGAAAGGCTTTCTTTTTTGAGGAAATTCCCCCGTCATAGTTCCCTATAAGTTTTTTAACAATTTCCCCTATTGCCAAAACGGCAAAACTGTGGTATAATGAATGGACTTCAGTATGGAGGCGTTTTTATGCGTGACTATAAACAAATGCAAGAGGTAAAGAAGCTCCGCGAGCAAGCGGAAGCGGAGGGAGCCACTCCCGAGGATACCCGAGACGAAAAGGAAAAGTACGAGAAGCGTGGCCCCGGGTTCCGCGGCTGGATGGAATACATCGCCGAGTACTACAAATGGCCCATCCTCATCGTAGGCGTCATCGTCATCGGCATCTTCGTGGGCATCTCCCAATTGGCCGCCACCGCCAACCCCGATCTTTCCATGATGTACGTGGGCCCCTTCTACATGAACCCCACGGAAAAGGAGCATTTGGGCGAGAGCATCGCACAGCTTTCCGGTGACCTGGCAGGAGATTACAACCAAGACGGCGACTTCCGCTTTGATTTCCTGGATCTCACCGTCTCCCACGTGAAGGACAGCGAGGGCATTGAATACACCTACGACGATCAGAACACCACCTACACCCGTTTCCAAACGGAATTGCGGGCAGGCGACACCCTGCTGTACTTCTTAGAGCCTTATTTCTACCGCCAGGCTCTGGCGGAGGGCATCCTCACCCCCTTGTCGGAGCTGGGGATCGACCCCTCTCTCAGCTTGGACGGCTACGGCATTCCCATGGGCAATCTGGATTGCTATGAGCTGCCCGGCTTTGCCAAAATGCCTGCGGAGGCAGTGGTTTGTCTGCGGAGAAGCCCCACATCGGACGCCATCTCCTACGGCAGATCCGTGGAGGAATGGGAGTATCACAGAGATCTTTTGGTGGCCATGGCGGCGTATCGATCCGCAAACGTCTCCCCCGATACAGAAAAAGAACCGGATTTCACCCTGTTCTACGCAGGGGAAGAGCCTATCTACAAGAGCGTGCGCACCCCCGTGGAAAAGCTGCTGAGCAAGCTGGCAAAGGATGCTAACGGAGACGGCACCACCCGCGGCGTGCTGGGAGATATCACCCGCAGCGGCTCTGTCTATTCCTCGGAGCAGATCGCCAAGGCCATCCGCACCCGTTTGGTGACCGGAAGCGAGTGTCTGTTCCTGCTGGATCAGAAGGCCTACGATTACGCCAAGGAAAACGGTCTGCTCGCTCCTCTGCCCAAGGAGCTGGAGGCTCTGGACGGTGCGGTGGATGGCATGGCCTTGAAGCTGAACGCACTTCCTTTATATAATACCGACGGTTATCACGAGCTTGGCGCGGTTTCCTACATGTGTATGCGCAAAGCCCCCGCAGAGGGAGAAGAATCCTACGGCAGAACCGAGGCGAATTTCGAAGCCGCCCTGCAAATGTTCATCGCGTTGGCCAAGCACAAGGGATAATTTTTCAGGAAAAATCATTTTCCTATTGCAATTACCAACTTTTTGTGGTACAATAACCCATTGAAATAAAGAATTCTCAAGTTTCGGAGGAAACAACATGGCATCTATCTACAAGCAGAAACAGAAGAAACAGTTGTGGACCGCAATTTTTTGTTGTGCTTTGGTGTTCATCATGCTGGCAAGCACCATCGTGATCAGCATCTCCCACAAAATGTCCTTCTATCAGGACTTCAGCGATAAGAACTTTGCTTCCGCTATCGCTAACGCTTTGGGACTCTCTTCCCAGTACGACCTCACCCAGGAGGATCTGGACCGTTTTGAAGGTCTGGTATACTTCTGCAGCGTAGGCGTGGACACTGCCACCATGCAGTCCTACGCATACCCCGTGGTCATGCTGTGCGATAAGACCTATACCGACGCTCTGATGGAGCAGACCGATCCCGATTACGAGCCCACCGACGAGAAGGCTCCCGATTATTCCCAGAACGTGGCACAGGTGATCTATCAGCTCACCGATCCCACCGACCTGAACCTGTTCCGCAACCTGCGTATGCTCCGTGCATTCGACATTTCCGAGCTGTCCACCATGTCCGAGGGCTGCTACCAGACTCAGCTTTACAGCATGTACGGTCTGGGCAACACCCCCTACTCTCTGGACACTCTCATCGCCGCTACCAAGCTCACCCAGCTCACCAGCCTGGATCAGATCTCCTCTCTGAAGAAGCTGGAGCAGCTCTCTATCTGCTACACCGGAATCACCACTCTGGACGGCATTGAGAACTTCCCCAACCTGAATAAGCTGGACGCTACCAGCACCGCTCTCACCGACATCTCCGCTCTGGAGAACGCTACCGGTCTGACCTACCTGGGTCTGAACAGCATCGACGTCACCGTTGAGGAAGAGGACGACCACGATCATTCCGGCGAGACCTCCGAGACCGTTTCCGGCGAGACCTCTGCAGAAGAGTCCTCCAAGGAAGAATCCAAGGAAGAATCCTCCAAGGAAGAATCCAAGGAAGAATCCAAGGAAGAGACTCCCGAGGAAGAGGAAAGCAGAGAAGAGGCTGCTGAATCCGAGATCGAGTACAACACCACCGGTCTTACCAACGACGATCTGGCCATCATCGCCAAGCTGCCCAACCTGAAGTACCTGGATATCTCCAACAACAACATTTCCGATCTGACCGCTTTGTCCGGCTTGAAGAACGTGAAGTATCTCTCCGTTGCCACCAACCCCATCACCACCTTGGCAGGTGTGGAAGGTATGACCGAGATGAAGCTTCTCCACGCACTGGATTGCCAGCTCACCGAAATCAACGCTGTGAAGGGCTTCACAAAGCTTGAGAACGTTTACCTCTCCGGCAACAAGATCACCGATATCTCCGCTTTGTCCTCCGCTACCGAGGTTACTTACCTGGATGCTTCCGACAACGGCATTACCGATGCATCTGCTGTCAGCGGCATGACCAAGCTGATGACCCTGGCTCTGGGCGACAACAACATCGTTACCGCTCCCGACCTCTCCAAGCTGGACCGTCTGGGCTCTCTGGATCTGTCCGACAACGCTCTGACCGATGCTTCCGGTCTGAAGGACCTCAACCCCACCTATCCCGGTATGTCCGACGACGATATCGAGGCAGACAAGAAGGTTACCAAGGAAGAGGAAAAGGCGGTCAACACCAATACCCTCACCATCACCCTCTCCGACAACTACCTCACCTCCATCGCCCTCTCCGCTAAGAAGCTGGGCACCCTGGATCTGTCCGACAACAAGCTGGCCTCCGGCGAGACCGCTGCTCTGCAGTTCACCGGTTGCGACAAGCTCTCCTCTTTGACCCTCACCGACAACAAGACCTTGACCTCTCTGAAGGGCATCGAGACCTTGAAGGAGCTGGCCACCCTGACCGCTAACAAGACCGGTATCACCGAGATCCCCAGCCTGAAGGAGCTGACCAAGCTGACCACCGTGAACCTTTCCAACACCGATCTGGAAAGCCTGAGCGGTCTGAAGGACAACGAATCCATCACCACTCTGACCATGACCGAGTGCGCTAAGCTGAAGGACATCAAGGATCTGGCTACTCTGAAGAAGCTGTCCACCGCTAACTTCACCAAGTGTACTGCTCTGGACAACACCTCCATCAAGGATGCCTTCGGCACCCCCAAACTCGGCGACAAGAAGGCCGAGCTGGTATTCGATGCCAAGTCCAAGTTGAACCTCACCCTTACCGGCTGTAAGGGCATCACCGAATTCGTCATCTTCGAGGAATACGGCAACATGAAGGTCACCTACGACAAGCCCACCACCAAAAAATAAGTTTCGTTTCTAACGAAGGATTGCCGCCGCCATCGCAGAAGCGAAGCGGCGGTTTTCACTATAAAATTTAAGGAGGCAATTCTCTATGCCCGATATGCTCGTCAAGCTTTACAACCTGCCCGATAGCAAGCCGTTCTACGATAAGGTAGCGGCCAGAAACGTGCGCATTTTCCGCCCCATGACCCCCAACCGTGACAAGGTACTGAGATGGATCGAGGAGAGATTCGGCATCGGCTGGTCCAACGAGATCGCCGCCGCATTCACCAAGTCTCCCGTTTCCTGCTTCATCGCTTACGACACCGAGAAGAAGGAGATCTTGGGCTTTGCAGGCTACGACTGCACCGCGCCCGACTACTTCGGCCCCACCGGCGTAGCTGTAGAAGCACGCAAGGGCGGCATCGGCGGTGCATTGCTGATCGCCTGCTTGGAAGCACTCCGTGAGGAGGGCTACGGCTACGCCATCATCGGCGGTGCAGGCCCCGTCGATTACTACAAGAAAGTCTGCGGTGCGGAGATCATCGAAGGCTCCATCCCCGGTATTTACAAAGATCTGATCTGACCCCGAAAGGAACATTTACAATGGCAAACAAGCTGAGAGCCGGCATCGTCGGCGCAACCGGCATGGTCGGCCAGCGCTTCATCACGCTGATCGCAGACCACCCCTATTTTGAGATCACCGCATTGGTAGCAAGCCCCTCCACCGCAGGTAAGACCTACGGCGAGGCAGTGGAAGGCAGATGGATGATGTCCACCCCCATTCCCGAAGGTCTTGCTGACATGGTAGTATTGAACGCAGAGGACATCGAGAGCGTTAAGCCCCACGTTGACTTCGTGTTCTGTGCCATCAACATGGATAAGAAGTACGTTGCAGAGCTGGAGGAGGCCTACGCAAAGGCAGAGATCCCCGTGGTTTCCAACAACTCCGCGCACCGCGGCACTGCCGACGTTCCCATGCTCATCCCCGAGATCAACTACGCTCACACCGCAGTGATCGAGGCCCAGAGAGCCCGTCTGGGCACCAAGAAGGGCTTCATCTCCGTTAAGCCCAACTGCTCTATCCAGAGCTACGTTCCCGCATTGGAGCCCCTGCGCAAGTACGGCATCAAGGCGGTAAATGTCACCACCTTCCAGGCGATCTCCGGCGCAGGCAAGAATTTTGACACCTGGCCCGAGATGGTGGACAACGTGATCCCCTACATCGGCGGTGAGGAAGAAAAGAGCGAGAAGGAGCCTCTGAAGGTTTGGGGCAATGTGGAGAACGGCGTCATCGTCAACGCTACCGCTCCCGTGATCTCCGCACAGTGCATCCGCGTTCCCGCTTCCGACGGACATTTGGCGGCAGTTTCCGTCAGCTTTGAGAACAAGCCCTCCATCCAGCAGATCAAGGCAGATTGGGCAGCCTTCGAAGGCGAGGCACAGCGCCTCTCCCTTCCCCATGCTCCCGAGAAGTTCTTGACCTATTTCGAGGAGGATAACCGTCCCCAGACCCGTTTGGACAGAGATCTTTACGGCGGCATGGGCATCTCCATTGGCAGACTGAGAGAGGATACCCTCTTCGATTACAAGTTCGTCTGCCTCTCCCACAACACCCTGCGCGGTGCCGTAGGCGGCGCCGTTCTGGGCGCAGAGCTGCTGTATAAGCAGGGCTATTTGGGATAATAGAATACGGTTTTATGAGAGAGGGGATTTCCACAAAAAAGCCCCTCTCTCAAACTCTCTCCCCAAAAACTTTTCATCAGAAGAAAAAAGGAAGATCGTTTCATTTCCACCGAAAACGATGGTTTTCGGCATTAAAATTTCTTTGAAGATTCTTAAGAAACTTTCTTCAAAAAGAAAGTTTCTTAAGCGTATCCCTTGACAAAAACACAACAAATGTGCTATGATAAGCCATAGGATCGGTGCTGACGGATATGTGAATCAACACAGTGTGCCGAGCTGAAGCGTTTTTTATGCCGACCGTCTGGGCAATCCTTTCATTTTGCAAGGGATTGTCCTTTTGTTTTTTTGGAAAATAAGAATCATCATACAGAACAGGAGCGCACCCAATGAAACCGGACGTAGAAATTGCCCAGGAAGCGAAGATGCTTCCCATCACCGCCGTGGCAAAAAGCCTTGGCATCTGCGAGGACGATATCGACCCCTACGGCAAATACAAAGCAAAGCTTCTTCCCGAGGCGGAAGCCCGTTTTGCAGACAAGGAGAACGGCAAGCTGATCCTTGTCACCGCCATTTCTCCCACTCCCGCCGGCGAGGGCAAGACCACCATGACCATCGGTCTGGGCGACGCGCTCCACCGCATGGGCAAGAACGTGATGATCGCTCTCCGTGAGCCCTCTCTGGGCCCCGTGTTCGGCATCAAGGGCGGTGCCGCAGGCGGCGGATACGCCCAGGTAGTTCCCATGGAGGACATCAACCTCCACTTTACCGGAGATTTCCACGCCATCACCGCGGCCAACAACCTGCTTGCCGCCATGCTGGATAACCATCTCCATCAGGGCAACGCCCTTCGTATCGACCCCAAGCGGATCATCCACTCCAGATGCGTGGATATTAACGACCGCGTGCTTCGCGAGATCACCGTGGGCTTGGGCGAAAAGAAGAACGGCGTGACCCGTCAGGATAAGTTCTTGATCACCGTTGCCTCCGAGATCATGGCCATCCTCTGCCTTGCCACCTCCCCCGAGGATCTCAAGGAGAGACTGGGCAATATGCTGGTAGCCTACGATTACGACGGCAACCCCGTATACTGCCGCCAGCTGAACGCCGCAGGCGCTATGACCGTGCTTTTGAAGGACGCCATCAAGCCCAACCTGGTGCAGACCCTGGAGAACACCCCCACCCTGGTGCATGGCGGCCCCTTCGCCAACATCGCCCACGGCTGTAATTCCATCATTGCCACCCGCACCGCCTTGAAGATTGCGGATTACACCGTTACCGAGGCAGGCTTCGGCGCAGACCTGGGCGCAGAAAAGTTCTTGGACATCAAGTGCCGTGCCGCAGGCTTCCATCCCAACGCCATCGTGCTGGTTGCCACCGCCCGCGCTCTGAAGTACAACGGCGGCGTGCCCAAGGCAGAGACCGGAAAAGAAAATCTGGAGGCATTGCAGGCAGGCATCGCCAACCTGGGTGCCCACATCGATAACCTGAAGGGCTTCGGCATCCCGTTGGTAGTGGTGATCAACCACTTCTACGCAGACACCGAGGCAGAGCTGGAGCTGATCCGCTCCTACTGCGCGGAAAAGGGCGTAAAGGCCATCGTTTCCAAGGCCTTCGCGGAAGGCGGCGCAGGCAGTGCAGAGCTGGCGGAGGAAGTGGTTCGTCTCTGCGAATTGCCCTCCGATTTCAAGTATACCTACCCCTCTGAGGCAACCCTTACCGAGAAGATCAACGCCGTTGCCACCAAGATCTACCATGCCGAGGGCGTGGATATCCTCCCCGCCGCCAAGAAGGCCATTGCCGACATTGAGGCGCTGGGTTACGGTAACCTTCCCATCTGCGTGGCAAAGACCCAATACTCCCTCTCCGACGATCCCAAGAAGCTGGGCGCACCCTCCGGCTACCGCCTCACCGTTCGTGAAGTGCGCGTTTCCGCAGGCGCAGGCTTTGTGGTGGTGCTGACAGGCGAGGTGATGACCATGCCCGGTCTCCCCTTGCATCCCGCCGCCGAGAAGATCGATCTGGTAGACGGAAAGATCGTAGGACTTTTCTAAGAAATGAAAGAATTTTACTCCCAAAACTTAACCGACACCGATGCCGTTGCGGCGGAGATCGCTTCCCTGCTGAAGCCGGGTGACGTGTTGGCGTTATACGGCGAGATGGGGGCGGGAAAAACCGCCTTTGTCCGCGGGCTGGTGAAGGCACTCTGTCCGGAATGCCTTCCCTTGGTGCATTCCCCCACCTTTGCCATCGTCAACGAGTACGAGGGCGACACCCTCACGGTGTACCATTACGATCTGTACCGCATCGCAGATGAGGACGATCTGTATTCCACAGGCTACTTTGACCGCTTGGGCGGCAAGGGCATCGTGGTAACGGAATGGAGCGAGCTGATCGACGGCGCCATTCCCGCCGATGCCTACCGCTTGAAGATCGAAAAGGCAGGGGAAACCGAAAGGAAGTTTGTATTATGCTGATCTTAGGCGTGGATTCCACCGCTGTCACCGCCTCCGTAGCCATTGCGGAGGTAAAGGACGGAGAGCTGATCTCCCACAGCGTGTTCACCGTCAAAAACAAAATGACCCACAGCGAGAACCTGATGCCCATGGTAGACCATGTTTTGCAGGTCTACGGCAAGGAGGTCTCCGACTTGGAGCTTCTGGCTGTCAACGCAGGACCCGGCTCCTTCACCGGAGTGCGCATCGGCGTTGCCACCGTAAAAGGGCTGGCGTTCCCCAAGGGTCTTCCCTGCGCTCCGGTGTCCACCCTGGACTCCCTGGCGCAAAACCTGAAAGATATCCCCGGTACGGTCTGTGCCTTGATGGATGCACGCCGAAACCAATTCTACTACGCAATTTATGAAAACGGCAACCGACTCACCCCCGATTCCTGCGGCAGTTTGGAAGAAATTTCCGCCCAACTGGCAGGAAAGAACGCCATGCTTTGCGGCGACGGCGCGGCTGTGTTTGCTTCACTCTTCGAAGGAGAATGCCCTCACACCGTTGCCAACCCCGTGATCCGTGAGCAAAACGCCCTCTCCGTAGCCCTGTGCGGCTACCGTATGTATACGGAGGGCAACGCCGTATCCGGCAAAGAGCTGCGCCCCATTTACCTGCGGGTGCCCCAGGCTGAAAGAGAACGTCTTGAAAGACTTAAAGGAGAATAATTACATGAAGATCGCATTGGGCTGTGACCACGGCGGCTTGGAGATCAAGAACGCCATTATCGAAGATTTGAAGAACAAGGGTGTGGAGTGTATCGACTTCGGTACCACCACCACCGATTCCGTAGACTACCCCGTTTACGCCAAGAAGGTGTGCGCCGCCGTGCAGAGCGGTGAGTGCGTGCTGGGCATCCTCTGCTGCGGCACCGGCATCGGTATGTCCATGACCGCAAACAAACAGCAAGGTATCCGCGCCGCGGTGCTTTCCGACGCCTTCTCCGCAGAAATGACCCGCCGTCACAACAACGCCAACGTGCTGTGCCTGGGCGGCAGAGTCATCGACAGCGCAAAGGCTGTTGAGCTGGCAAATATCTTTATCAACACCCCCTACGAGGGCGGCAGACACGACAAGCGCATCGCCATGATGGAGTGAGCGCGCCAAGCGCTCAACACGTGCGAAGCACGTATATCACACGCCGCAGGCGTATATCACGCACCGCAGGTGCATATCACACGCCGTAGGCGTATATCACTGTGCAATTACTTCAAGATGTGGCACACCGCAATCGGTTTGTGCCACATTTTTTCATTTTTCTTTCCAAAGCCTATTGACATTTCCCCGGAAAGGTGCTATACTGACCCTACCTCTGCGCGAGAGGTCTTTTTGTTGTGGCGTGAGAAGCCTTTTCGATTTCCGCTTTCCACCCTCACCAAAGAGTCCCCGAAGCAAGCAGAGGGAGGTAACATTTTATTTGGAGGTGCCGATAACATGAGAGTTAAGATCACTCTGGTTTGCACTGAATGCAAACAAAGAAACTACGACACGGTCAAGAACAAGAAGAACGATCCTGACAGACTCGAAATGAAAAAGTACTGCAGATTCTGCCGCAAGCACACTCTTCACAAAGAGAGCAAGTAAGGGGGCAGCTCATGTCTAACAGACTTTTGAAACTTCTTCCCATCCTGTTGGCGTTCGTCCTGGTTTGTTCTTTGTCTGTTTTTGCAGTTTTCGCTGACGAGGCTTCTACCGAAGCATCCACCGAGGCATCCGCCGAGACCTCTGCCGAGGCTTCCGGCGAGACTTCCGAGGAGCATGATCATTCCGCTGAGACTTCCGGTACCACTTCCGGTACCACCTCCGGAACCACTTCCGGTACTACTTCCGGAACCACTTCCGATTCTCACGACGGTCATGACCATGGTACCACCGGTTCCGGTCTTACTGCCCTGACCTGGCAGCTGATCATCACCGGTGCGGTTCTGGTGATCCTGTTTGCCGTGCTGTTCATTCTGTCCCGCACGAATACCAAGATCGGTCAGAAGATCGCAAACTTCGTCAAGAACTACAAGAGCGAATTGAAGAAGGTCGTATGGATGCCCAAGAACGACTTGATCAAGAGCACGGGTATCGTTCTCTTGGTGCTGGTTGCAGCAGTCGTACTCATTGGTCTTCTGGACCTTGGCTTCTCTGCGCTGTTGAATCTCATTTCCTCCATCGGCTGATAGGCTGGGTGAGGTCGAAATGAGTTTACCGCAGGAGAGCAAGCCCCTTTGGTATGTAGTCCATACCTACACGGGGTACGAGAACAAAGTTCTGCAAAGCCTGGAAAAGATCATTGAAAACCGAGGCATCGGCGATCTGATCCAAACGGTTAAGATCCCCACGGAGATCGTGGTGGAGATGACCGACAAGGGCGAAAAGGAAATCGAAAGAAAATTATTCCCCAGCTACGTCTTCGTGAAAATGGTCATGAACGATGAGATGTGGCACATCATCCGCAACACCACCGGCGTTACCGGCTTCGTAGGCCCCGGATCCCGCCCCGTTCCCCTTTCCGATGCGGAAGTGGAGCAGTTGGGTGTAGAGCCCAGAGTTATCGAGGTCCGCTATGCAGTGGGCGACAGCGTGCGCATTTGTGCAGGTCCCCTTTCCGGCTTTATCGGCATTGTGGATGAGATTTCTGCGGACATGAAGTCCGTCAAGGTCACTGCTTCCATGTTCGGCAGAGAGACCAAGGTGGAGCTTGGCTCCATGGAGGTTCGTTCTCTGGAGGACGAGCAGTAAAACAAGAAAACCCGTTTTTTGTGCGGTTGCCACGCACAAAGACAGTATGGATCACGGTGAAGAAGACCGCGATCTGGTGGGAGGGACATTGATCCCGAAAAACTATTTTTACCACATTTGGAGGTGTATTTCTCATGGCAAAGAAAATCGTAGGCTATATTAAGCTTCAGATCCCCGCCGGCAAGGCTACTCCCCAGCCCCCTATCGGTCCGGCACTTGGTCAGTATGGTGTTGCTATTCCTATGTTTACCAAGGAATTCAACGAGCGCACCAAGAATGACATCGGCTTGATCATCCCCGTTGTTATCACCGTTTACGCTGACCGTACCTTTACCTTTATCACCAAGACTCCTCCCGCAGCAGTTCTGATCAAGAAGGCTGCAGGCATCGAGAGCGGTTCCGGTGTTCCCCAGTCTCAGAAGGTTGGTAAGATCACCAAGGAGCAGGTTCGCAAGATCGCAGAGACCAAAATGCCCGACCTGAACGCAGCGTCCATCGAGAGTGCAATGAGCATGATCGCAGGTACCGCACGCAGCATGGGCGTTACGGTTGAAGACTAAGGAGGGCTCTTAAGATGAAGAGAGGCAAGAATTATAACGCTGCCGTTGCCGCTATCGACAAGGCAAAACTTTACGAAAGCAACGAGGCTCTTGGCCTGATCTGCGAGATCGCCAAGGCTAAGTTCGACGAGACCGTTGAGCTCCACGTTCGTTTGGGCGTTGACTCCCGTCACGCTGACCAGCAGGTCAGAGGCGCAGTTGTTCTTCCCAACGGTACCGGTAAGACCGTTCGCACCCTGGTTTTCGCTAAGGGCGACAAGGCTACCGCCGCTCAGGAAGCAGGCGCAGATTACGTTGGTGCAGAGGACATGGTTCAGAAGATCACTTCCGAGAACTGGTTCGACTTCGACGTAGTTATCGCAACCCCCGACATGATGGGCGTTATCGGCCGTCTCGGTAAGGTTCTGGGCCCCAAGGGCTTGATGCCCTCTCCCAAGGCCGGTACCGTTACCATGGATATCGCAAAGGCAGTTACCGAGGCTAAGGCAGGTAAGATCGAGTACCGTCTGGACAAGACCAACATCATCCACTGCCCCATCGGTAAGGTAAGCTTCGGCAAAGAAAAGCTGGCTGAGAACTTCGACGCTCTCATGGGCGCAATCGTGAAGGCTCGTCCCGCCGCTGCAAAGGGCCAGTACATCAAGTCCTGCGCAGTAAGCTCTACCATGGGCCCCGGCGTGAAGATCAACACCGCAAAGATCTCCGGCTAAACA
>JAFYNA010000148.1 GCA_017549925.1 Clostridia bacterium
AAGGTTTCCAGCTTGCTTTCGTTGGTGTTCTCACCGCCGACGAGAGCGTAACGGTTGAGCATTGCGTTGTAGTAAACCAGCAAACGGTCGTTGGGCTGCAATTTAGCCATCAGAGTGTCGGTGAACACTACCTCGAAGTCGCAATTCGCGCAAAGACCGGTGGTCTTTACGATATAGTCAGCGCCCAGAACCAGAATAGTCTCTACGCCAAGGCTGTTGACCAGCTTGATCTCGGTAACGCCTCTGCCGTTTGCCAGATCCTGCTCGAAGGTAAGACCCTCGCTCATGGCGTCGTGCAAAACGTAGTTCTCCGCACCTGCGGCAACGTGGATAATGGTCATAAAGTTTACGATCTGACCGATGTCAGCGGTGTTTACGTCGCCCCACATACCGGTCAGGTCTTCCTGTACCTGCTTGTCGATGGTGGGGATCTGGTTCTTTGCGATGATGGAAGCGTCGGGGTCGGTGGTGGTCAAGCCGCACAGCGCACCTGCGGTGGAGTCAACCAAGTACCAGCCCAGCTCCAGGTTGGAGAATACACCCACGTTGCCGGTAATGGCCATATCGGACTTTACCTGTACGGGAGCGATGGCGTTATCCTTGGCATAAGCCAGAGCCATCTGTGCAAAAGCGGCGATGGTAGCGTCGTCATCGCCTGCGACCCACGTAACGTAGCCGTCAGAGTCTACCGTAATGTAGGTCTGTGCCTCAGCGGTAGCAAAGAAGGCAGTCCAAGCGGGGTCTACGGTGTAGGCGTACGCGCCGGAAACCTTGTTGTAGCTTTCCAAGTGAAGCAGTTTGTAGATCTCGTAATCAACGCCGTCAACGATGCCGTTGATGGTAATGGAGCCGGTTCCGCCTGCCGCAAATACGGTCACAGACAAGGAGAGCATCAGCACCATTGCAAGGGCAAAAGAGAGAAGCTTTTTCATGTTTTTGTTTCCTTTCGATTTGGTTATTTCTTTTCTTTTTTTATAAATTGATTGTTGGGAAACGCATTCGCGGCGCTGTTTTTACCGCGGATCGGAAGGCTTATTTGACCCTCCTTTCGCCCTTGCGCCTTGATGCGATTCCATATACCAGCGTGCCCAGCAGGATGGCTGAGCCGCAAAGTATGTAAGCGAGACGGGCAAAGGAGCCCGTTGCGGGAAGCACGGGGCCTCCCGGATGGTATTTATTGGTGATGACGGCGGAATACGTGGGAGGCGTGCCTCCGGAGCCGTTCTTCACGGTGATCTCACCGTAGTGGGTAGACCAGAAGTCCTTTTCCCATACCTCGTCCACCGTATACACGATCACGTTGCCCTCCTCATCCTTATAGGGAAGCCCCAGGAAGGCGTCCTGCCAGCCATTTTTCAAGGTCAGGGTCACGCTTCTGCCGGTGTTCTCGCCGTTGGCGAACAGCCGAACGGTGACGACAAACTCTTGATACAGAGCTTCGCCGTACCCTGCGGGAACGCTCCATTCCTTCTTCACCGAGACGGAGGTCTCGTTGGCAGAGGGCAAGGGGGTGTTGGTGATCTGGTACGCCCAATCCTCCACCTGGCGAACCTCGGTGGTGGTGATCTCACAAATGGGAGTGAAGAGCAACGAGCTGTAAGCGTTGGTGGAGTAGCCAAACTTGCCGGAGCTGTTCATACTGCCCGTCAGATAATAGTTGGTACTGCCCTGCTTGTAGAAGATCTGCAAGCCGCCATCGCGGTTGCTGTAAGAGAACTCCTGCCGTGACTGCTGGTTGGGCGGGTCGGAGGTGGCAAAGAAGTCGGTGGCATTGCCGCCGTTGTAATAGAAGGTGATGGTCTGCCCCAGCCCGTTGGTAAGCTTTACCGTGGTGCCGTTGGTAGAGGCCGTCCAAAGTGCGGCGGGAGAGGTCTTTGCCGTCTCCTCGTTCACCCACTTGTAGCCGGTGTCCGCATTCCCGTCAAGGGTAGACAGATAGCCGTTTCCGGTTTTCAACAGGTAGGTTTTCCCGTTTTGGAAGGAAAGAGATTCCGCCCATTGGGTTTTGGTAATAACGATCTCGGTAATCTCACGCACCGTGGAATAGTAACCGGACTCGTAGGATTCCACAACGCCGTACTGTACCTTTTGCAAAGCATCGTAGTCGTACTTGGGAAGCCCCGTCCAGATGTACGTCCACTCGTTTTCGTCGCTGAGGGTGACCTCGCGGATCCTTCGCACCGTTCCGTCGGGGTCGGTAACCGTCAGATAGGCGCGGATGTAATCCTCGCTGTGATCTTTGTTGTCCTCCCAACGCTTGATCACCTGCACCGTGGTGGTCTCCACCACCGATTCCGGAGCATTGGTGACCACGAAGTAAACCTTTTTGATCTCTTCGTCAATATGTGCGCCGTGCACCGTAAAGCCGGCCGAGGGCTGATTGCCTTGCGCGTCGGGAAGCACCTCGATGTTATACGTAGCCACGCCTTCTTTATCCAAGGTCAGGCGGATCACCCCCTTGGGCAGGCCGTAGCCCTCCACTGCGGGAGGCCCTGTTTCTTTGATGTAATAGGTGTTGCCGGAGCCAAGTCCCCAAAGGGATGCCGCGCCGTCCTTTACAACGAAGGTGTTGCGGGACTGATCCAGAACGCCGTCGGCAAGATCCTGCCGATATTCGTCCTCGCTGCCCCAAAGCTCTGCGGGAACGGTGCAGGCATGATCCAGATACACAGAAAACTCGGTGCCGTTCAGCAGCTGCTGGGTGAGAACGTCCTCTTTTTGCATCTCCAGACTAAAGCGGGGCGCCAGGTTGAAGTAAATGGAGCAGTTGGACATGGAAGAGCCGCGCTCCAGATAGAGAATGGTAAGGGTGTGATCCCCTGCCCCGATGCCCAGCTCCGCCAACCCGGGCTGAGCCACGCCGTTGACGGTGATCTGACCGGTGGAGAAGTTGATGTTGCCGTTGACCGCCTGGTGAATACCGCCGATGTCCAAAACCAGAACACCGTCCACCAGCACCCAAAGGTCATCGTCGCCGCTGAATTGGAACTGGACGTCGTTGCCGTGCAGATCCTTGTTTCCGCCCTGCCCGGGATCGTTGGGAAGGTAGAAGCTGATGTCCGAACGCAGACCGTACGCATAATCCGCAGACACGTTGCCCGTGGAGTTATAGTCGCCGGAATCGTACTTAGAGTCGAAGCGGGAATGGGTGACCCCTTGATATTCCCCGCTGTGTCCATCAAAGGTATAGGTCGCGGTGTTTTTGCCGTTGGTGTTGGCGTAGGGGGAGTTCAAGGGAAGGAAGTCGGAATAAGCACCGCCGATGGAGTCGGAGGTGGCGGAAAGGTACTCGTAAACGTAGAACCTTCCGTTGGTTTGGTTGTAAGAAGCCGCGTTCTTCTTGGAGTCGTAGTAATAGTACCCGTAATGCTCGTCGTTGGGATCCGACATCAGCTGGAACAGATGGTCACCCGTTCCCAGATAGGTCTTACCCATAATTCCCTGCCCCGTTTTCGGGTCAAAGGCGGTGTCGGGGTTAAACAGCATATCTCCCAGCTTGGAAGAGTAGATCCCCGAGGTGACGGTGGTTGCATCGTGGTACCTGTTCTGATCGGTACGGCCACCCGGAATACACAGCCTGCCCTCGCCGTCGTTGTCCACGAAGATGAAATTCAGCGTCTGCGTACTGCCGTAATCCACGTTCCCCGAGCCCACCATGTTCCAGGTCTCGGAGTGAGAGGAGCCGGTTACCGATACGTTTACGTCCGCGGATTGGACGTTAAACAGATAGTTGTAGTCAAACATATGGGTGGTGATAAAGGAATTGGTGCTCACCGTATCCGCAACCTGAGCGGTAAACACGCCCAGATCGTAGGTCGCCGCCACCCAGTCGGCATAGAGAACGGTGTTCCCGGTAACGGTCATTTCCCCGCCGGCGGGGTAATACCGATTGTTCACCACGTCGTACCAGCCCCGCAAAACGTAGCTGTACTTGGAGGGAGAAGTCCAGGAAGCGGGAAGCCTTACCACACTGCCCACTCTTGCGGCATTGGAGGTGTTGGGGGAGCCGGACAAATAGCCCAGACCGCCGTCCGTACCGTCCAGCCAGAGGGTGCAATAGGAAGCGTAGTTGGGAGCGGGGGTTACCGTAACCACCGCATCCGGGTTGGGCACCATACCGAAGCCCATGATGGCGGGATCGTTCCGCAGATATTCCACAGTTTGCACGGTATCCTCTAAGTTGCCCTCGATCACCGTGACGGTGGTACTGCTGACCTCCGTGATCACCGCAACCGCGTCAGCGCCTTGGGTGGACGTATCCTTGTTCAAAAACAGCAGATTTCCCGCCTGGGGAGTGCCCGACGAGGTGCTTCTGAAAAGCCCCGCCGTCTCCCAGGAGATCCGCAAAGCCTCCGGCCCTGCCCCCATGGGAACGTTCCGCGCTCCCGCGTAATACAGACAGAAGGAAGCAAAGGTTGCAGACCAATCGCCGTAAGGGGTTCCGTACCATTGACCGTAGCGGGTGATCCCTCGGCGGACGCCCTGGGCATCCACTTGGAAGTTCAAGGTGCTTTCGGTATATCCCAGCTGGGATTTTGCCACCAAAATCAGATTTTCCTTCACCGTGGGGCCCTTGGCAATGTCCTTCAAGGGCTTTTCCCAGTCATCCTCGGTTTCCAGATCCGCATAGATGTTGCTGTAACAGCTTTCGTCGTGAATATGCTCCTCCAGCGGGCAGGGATTGCTGCATTCCTGAGAATGGGCATGCTCATCCTTGCCGCAGAAGGCCTCGCCGGCCACGCCGATACCGGTGATCTTCAACGCCCAGAATACCGCGAAGGTCACCAAGAGAGAAAGGCTGACGATGGTCTGATAAAGCCTTCGGCGCTGTTTTTCACTTTTGCGCAGCTGTTCTATGTAATTTTGAAGTGCCACAGGCAAGAGCATCCCCCTCCTTCCCTCTGTATACACTCAGCCGTCAATCCACAAATTCAAACTCGGAAAGCGGCCAAACTCTGCAAAATATTTTTCCCATCAAATTTTCCTCCGCGATACAGCCGATCACACTGCTGCGGCTGTCGATGGAGGTTTCGCGCTGATCTCCCATCACGAAATAACAATTTTCCGGCACTTGATAGGGAAATTCCACGTCGCACTCCCCAAAAGCCTTTTCGCTGACGTAGGGCTCGTCCAACGCCGTGCCGTTCACGAACACGGTGCCGTCGGATTCGATCCAAATATAATCTCCCGGCGTGCCGATCACACGCTTGACCAGCACCTTGTTGGAATAGTAAAACGCGCAAAGATCACCGGTCTCCAAATGCTTGGTCTTGACCAGCAAAACGATGTCCCCGTCGTTGAGGCTGGGCTCCATGCTGGTTCCCGCGATCTGCAAAACGGGCAGGACCAGCATAGCGATCAAGGCGGCAATGGCGGCCACCACGATCAAAGCGTTCACCGTACTGCGCAGCAATCTGCGGAAACGGCGCTTGTAACGCTCCCGCTTCAGCTCCTTCTTCAGCACGTCAACGGTGGGCATATCCTGTTGTATGATCTGTTCTTTTTGATTGTTCTGCTCCGTCATACCTGCGTTTCATCCGCCTCTTCTGCCCGAGAGTCTGCCAAAGCCTGCTCCCGCGCTTGGGTTACTATCTCTTCCGCTTGCTTTTTCGCGGCGGCGAGGTAGAGATCTGCCGCCTCCTGCGCCGCTGAAAATACGCCGCTGACCTGCAAAGAGGCCTCCGCCAGAGAGCCCAGCGACGCAAAGGAAAGCTCTCGGTCGTTCAGCTTCTTCTCCGCCTCGGCCAGCTTTTCCTCCAGCTCGTCCGCCCGCTTGGTCTGGGCGATCAGCAGAGAAAGAAGCTGATAGCGATTCATTTTTTTCAGTTCTTTTTCTGTCAAAAAATCACACCTCCAAACCGCAAAAAATTGCAAAAAGGACACAAAAGGCCACAAAATGGACACAAAAGGGAATAATACGCCATTTTCATACACTAATGTTTGCATTATAGCATCATAATGCAAAAAAGTCAAGGTATACTTTCATTTTTCGGCATAAATCCCTTCTATAG
>JAFYNA010000149.1 GCA_017549925.1 Clostridia bacterium
GTTGGTATACGCCCACAGGCTGAACGGATGACCGGGGCCCATATCAAACCGAAGCACCTGCTCCACCGTGGCCTCTTTTTCGGGAGGAAGCTCCGCGATGGGCGGATCGGAAACCTCAGGTTCGGATACTTCAGGTTCGGATACTTCAGGTTCGGATACTTCAGGTTCGGAAACCTCGGGTTCGGATACTTCGGGTTCGGATACTTCAGGTTCGGAAGGCTCTGTTACAGAGCTTTCTTCGGTGGAGCTTTCCGTGCTTGCTTCGGTGGAAAGCTCCGTGCTTGCTTCGGAAGATGTCTGCTCCTCCGAGGGGGTATTCGGCGCACTTTCCTCATTCATGGGGCTGGTGAAGAAGAACACCGCCACCAAGGCGCAGAGGAGAACGCTTACAACAATGACCCAAAGCAAGGGTCGCTTATATAACATAGTCTTTTTCACACGCTCTTTCACACTCACTTCTCCAAATGCGATGGGGCATGCGGCGAGAAAGCTCCGCTTGGAGGCACATTCCAGCAGTGCGGTTGCGTATTCCTTGCGGATGTCTGCGGCAGCGTTTTTCAGCACTTTTTCGTCGCAGGCGTACTCAATGTCCTTGCAGAGCAGGACGAATGCCAGCCACACCAAGGGGTTGAACCAATGGATGGCAAGCACAAGGTATGCAACAGGCTTTGCCACGTGATCCAGCCGTTTGATATGGGCTTTTTCATGGGCAATGATATAGGGTTCTCCGTAGGGAGAAAGACCGTAAGGCAAGTAAATTCTGGGACGCAGGATGCCCAGCACGAAGGGGGTATCGATGGCTTCACAGCGGCGGAAGCCTCTCTCGTCGGAGGTGAACACCAGAACACGCTTTTTCAGCATCACGTAGTTCACCACGGCGTAGGTCAAGAGGATCAGCACACCCATCAGCCACAAGCTGCTTGCCAAGTGAGCCACGGAAATACCCTTTCCGCCGGAAGGATTGCCGGGGGTGGAGGTATTCCCCACCACGCCTGCGGGAACAGACGCTTCGGAGTCTTCGGAAATTTCCTCATGGGAGTCTTCGGATTCATCCACAGAGCTTTCCTGAGGTTCTTCGGAATCCTCTCCGGAGGTTTCTACGGAGGTTTCATAGGATTCCTCTACGGAAGTTTCTTCAGAGGTCTCAAAGGACACTTCCTCAGAGCCCTCTGGTTCCTCCGATTCATAAGAGTCTTCGGAAATTTCTTCCCGGGATTCTTCAGACGCTTCCTGCGAGGGCTCCCGGTTGGGGATGCTTTCTTCCTCGCTCTCTTCGGCGGGGGCAGAGGTATTCCCCACCTGACTCACAGCGGGGAGATTTTCGCTTTCGGTGGGGGAAGAAGCTTCTTTGCTTTCCGTATCAAACTCCAACGTGATCTCCGGGGTCTCCGGCACTAAGCTGAAGGGGCTTTCCACCGAGAAGGGGATCACCAAGCGAACCGCCACCAACCCCCAAAGCAGGCAGGCGATCCAGCGAGGGGCGCGCCCTTTGATCACCAAGCGCACCAACAGTACCGCGCCGATGAGCCAGGAGGCGGAAACGCTGGCGTTTAAGATCTGCAAAAACAGGCTGTTCAACTCAAACGCCTCCCTTATCAATGATCCGTTGGATCTCCTCGACATCCTTTTGAGACAGATTTTGACGCTTGGCAAAGGCCGCCACGAAGGCGGGCAAAGAGCCCTCGAAACGATTCTCCAGCATTTCCTCCAGCTCTGCCAGCTGCACCTCGTCCTTGGACACCAAAGACGTGACCACGGGACGGCTGTTTTTCAGGATGCCCCTCTCCTCCAGGCGTTTGATCACCGTATAGGTGGTGGTGCGGGACCACTCCAGCTTCTCCTTGCACAAAACGGCAAGCTGAGCGCAGGTGATGGGCTCATGCTCCCACAGGATCAGGCAAAAACGGTATTCACTTTCAAATATTTTTGGAATATGGGCCATCGGGAATCATCCTTTCTATGTCGTCTATTGTATTCGACACCATGAGTCTATCACGATAGACACGCCTTGTCAAGAGAGTACGTAAAAAATCTCCGCTTTCACTGAAAAAAGCGGAGATTTTTTGGTTATTTGGTATAATCGGGAGTGTCGCGGAAGGTGAGCGTATCGGTTTCTGTCCCTTCGCTTTCGAAAAGGATGATCTCGTTCTCTCCCTCTTTCAAGAAGGGCGCGGGGATATACAGCGCGTACTGAGGGCCTGCGTCGGTGTAATATCTGCCCACGTTGATGCCGTTCACCATCACAAAGCCCTTGTGGAAGCCTCTCATGGAAAGGAAGGTATCCGCAGGAGCGCCTTCGATCTGCAAAACACCCTTGTGGAAGGCGGGCTTCCCGGTGGTATGGAACGTACCGAAGGTCAAGGAGGAGAGATCCTCCATGGGCAGGGGGATGGTCTCCCAGCCAAAGTGATACGCGTGGGTCAGCCGCACAGCGGAAAGTCCCTTACGATCCAAAATGTGAGGGCCGTAGTTGATACGCCCGGTGTTCTCGCAAAGCAAGGACAGGGTGTGAGAGGTTCCCTCGGGAGCTTCGGGAAGCTCCACGGGAGGTTCCTTTTTCACCCGCTCCAGAGTATCGATCAGGGTCTCGTCCAAGAACACCTGCACGCGGTCCGCCAAGGGCTCGGGGCGCAGGGTGGTACCGTAGGGAGAAGTGATCTTGCTTCTGTAAAGGGTATAGCCGTAGTAGGTTTCCGTCTCCTCCATGGTCATGGGGTTGGGCGAAACGTAGGTACGAGGGCAAAGCTCCTCCAAATGCTCAAACAGCTCTGCGGTTTGCGTAAGCTTGAGCTCGCCGTAAGCCTTCTTCTCCGTCTCCTTGGCAGTCAGCTCCGGCGCGCCGTACTTCTCTGCGATGGCGTTACGCACCAAGTAATACTTCTCCGTTCTGTCCCCCGCCTCGGAAAGCAAGCCGTCGTAATCGTAGGAGGTAGTGGTGGGAGCGTAGGTGCCGGGCACCTCGTTGGCGCCGCTCATAAATCCGAAATTGGTACCGCCGTGGAACATATAGAAATTGAAGTGAGCCCCGCGGTCCAAGAAGGTGCGGATCTCCTCCTCCACGTTCTTGGGGTCACGAGCGTGATGGTCCTCATGCCAATGGTCAAACCAGCCGCACCAATATTCCATGCAGGTGAAGGGACCCTTATAGCCCGTGGCATAGTAATTATCCATCCAAACAGCGGGCTGAGAGCCAAAGGTGTTGGTGGTGAAAATGCCCGTGTCCGCATAGGCCATCATGGCAGGGCTGGGACCGTCCGCACGGAACAGCAGACAATCTGCGCCCAAACGGCGGAACATCGTTTCCAGCTTCTGCAAATACACCTTGTCGTTGCCGAAGCTGCCGTATTCATTCTCCACCTGGAGCATCAGCACGTTGCCGCCCTTGGTGCAAAGACGGGGCACCAGCACTGCAAACAGCTTCTCGAAGAAATGCTCTACCTTCTCAAGGAAGGGCTCGTTGTCGCAACGGATGCGCAATCCGGGAACGTTCAAAAGCCATGCGGGCAAGCCGCCTGCCTCCCATTCTGCGCAGATGAAGGGACCGGGACGGACGATGGCGTAAAGCCCCAGCTCCGCCGCGGTATCCAGAAACGCACCCAGATCCGCCATGCCGGTGAAGCAGAACTCCCCTTCCTTCTTCTCGTGAAGGTTCCACGCCACGTAGGTCTCTACGGTGTTGAGTCCGCATTCCTTCAGCTTCAAAAGGCGGTCGTACCAATATTCCTTGGGGATGCGGAAGTAATGCATGGCGCCGGAAAGCAGGTTGAAGGGCTTTCCGTCCATCAAATAGTTATGTTCGTCTACGGTAAAGGTCATTTCAATTCTTCTCCAAAAATGAATTCCTTGATATCATTCTCCCCTTTTCTGTTTTGGAACAGCTCCTCCTCGCACTCGTAAGCGTAGCCGGAGCAGTTGCCGTTCTTGCCCTGGTGGAGGGAAGCAAGGAACTTGCCGCCGCCCAAGCAGAACAGGCCGTAGGGGCTGGAATAAGGATAGCGGGAGATAACGCCCTTGGTCAAGGAGACGTTATAGAGAGTTTCTCTGTCCTGGTAAGGTGCTTTTGCACCGTAGGTGGTAAACCAGAAGGAATCGGTGTCCCAATCGTAATCCAAGGTCTGGATGCCGTATACCGTGTTACCGGTCAGGAAGCGGTGGGTCTTCTCATACTCGCCCTCCAAGGACATCTGCAGGATCATCTGGTGGTCGTACTCCTCGCCGGTGATCAAGGCGCAGGCGATGAACATCTTGATTTCGCCGTTTTCGTCCTTACCGAAGGTGATGCCGTCGATGCCGGAGAAGCCGTAGGGATCGCCGGGCTTACCCTGCATAGCATGCATCTCGTAGCACAGCGGAACCTCGATAGCCTTGAGCAAAGTGAGATCCTTGGCGTCGTAAACGTGAATGCGGAACGCAGTCCAATCGTCCCAAGCGTGACCGGGCAGGCAGTTCCCCATAAAGCTGGAATATACCTTGCCATCATAATAAGCGATGTCGCCCAGGTGTCCGCCGGACACGTGGCACTGCGCGATCATCATGCTTTCCAGATTGGTCTTTACCACACTGTCGGTAAATGACCAATACATGATGCCGTTCTCTTTATCTACCGTAAAGCCCTGCATATGACAATGCTGGTGAAATACTTCCATATAACGTCTCATAACAAAACCCTCACGCGTTTTTTCTTTCATCTTATCACAAAAAAACGCCACCGTCAAGAAAATAACGTCAAAAGCTCTTGCGAAACGCAAAAAAATGTTGTATACTGAAAGAAAGAGAGACAAGAAAGGACGAAAGCCCTATGAAGATCGAATGGAAAAGCTGTTTTAAGGTATGCGTCAGCATTTTTTTGCTGTACATCGGCATCCTTTATTGGCAACCGCTGGCAGGGTTTGTCTTCTCTCTCCTGGGTGCCGCGATTCCTTTGTTCATCGGTTGCGGCTTTGCCTTTCTGCTGAACATTTTGATGGAAAAGCTGGAGAAGTTTTACTTCCCCAAGAGCAATAAAAAGATCGTTTTAAAGACCCGCCGCCCCGTGTGCATTCTGGTGGCTTTGGTGGCCTTGCTGGCCATCATCGCTTTGGTGGGCTGGCTGGTGATCCCCGAGTTTACCAACGCGGTGATCCTGCTGTTTGAAAAGCTTCCCGATGCCATCGACGCCGCCATTGAGTGGATCGATGCCCGTCATCTGTTGCCCGAGGGCATTCTCTCCTATTTGGATTCCATCAACTGGGACAGCATCTTCAATGGTCTGATCGACGTGATCAAGAATTACGGCGGCGACGCGGTGAACCTGATCATCTCCACCGTTTCCTCGCTGTTCGCATTGGTGGTCAACATCTTGGTGGGTATCATCTTTGCGGTGTATATCCTGCTGAACAAGGAGAAGCTGATCTCCCAATCCGACCGTATCCTTCGCCGCTTTACCAGCGACGTTTGGTTCCATAAGATCAAGTACGTTCTGCGAGTGCTGAACGATTGCTTCCGCCGTTACATCGTGGGGCAGTCTGTGGAAGCAGTGATCTTGGGTGTACTGTGTTGTATCTTCATGTTGATCTTCGGATTCCCCTACGCCACCATGATCAGTGCCTGCATCGCCTTTACTGCGTTGATCCCCGTTGCGGGTGCCTACATCGGCGGTGCCGTAGGATTCGTGATGATTATGACGGAATCCCCCGCCCAGGCGTTCCTGTTCGTGCTGTTCCTGGTGATCCTCCAGCAGCTGGAGGGCAACCTGATCTATCCCCGTGTGGTGGGATCCTCCATGGGCTTGCCCGGCATCTGGGTTTTGGCGGCCGTGGTAGTAGGCGGCGGCGTTGCAGGTATCTGGGGTATGCTGTTGGGCGTTCCCTTGGCGGCCGCGGCATACCGTATGATCCGCCACGATATGCGTAAGCATGCTGTGAAGGAGGCTGAGGCCTCCGATGCGGAAACCTCCGAGAAAGCGGAAGCTGCCGCACCCGAGGCGGAGCCCGAAACACCTCCCGCAGAAGAACAAACCGCCGAAAAGAAAGCAAAAAAGAAATCAAAAAAAGCGTAAACATCAAGAGGCCGAGTCATATGACTCGGCCTCGTTTTGTTGCATGAAGTTATAAAGTCGCCTTTTGATCCTCGGGAACGGGCAAGGGCTCGTCCCCCTCGGGGATGGCTATGATATCCATGATCATATGCTGAGGACACCCGCACACGGTACACCGGAAATCTGCAAAATCGTGAGCAAGACTTGCCGTCTCAAAGCTGCACACAGAGCATTCCTGCCGGTGGCCGTCCGCATCGTAGTGATAATGCAAGGTATGGGCTTCCGTGACGGAATATCCGCCCGAACCACATCGACCCATTAAACGGAAGAAGCGGAGGACCCGCTTGCACTGCTTGTAGGCGCAATGCTACTGTCCCCCGCTTGAAGTTTCTCGTCAACGGGGAACTGAATATCAGAATACCCCTGGTCAATTTTATAGATGTCACAATGATCTAAATAGTACGCAGCATAATATGCGTTACCATATACGTCGAAGAAAACTTTTCCGTCTACCAAGCCTTCGAAAAATTTGCCTCCGAGAGTGGCGCAATATGGCGTGTATAAGTCTACCGTATAAATCTCTTTACCCCAGGTGAAATCAACCTCACAGGAAATAGTTGAACCGGGATGCTGAGTAGTGTATAAGAACTTTGTTTTGATGCTTCCGTTTTGGTCGTAGTACGAATAGATCCAATTACCATCCCAATCTTTCGTTTCGGCAACAAAAGTTCCGATGTCAGAAAGCGCAGGAACGTAACAATAAAAATTTTCTCCCTGCTGAATGGTCAATACGTCGTTTTGCTTTTGAACAGAAACAGAACTATCCTTGGACTCTTCGATTGCAAATGGTGCTTTGGATTTACTGAGTCGTCGCCCTTCTACGCTATATACATTTCCCTGCTCTAAAATAACAGGTACACCTCCGGCAAATCCAAGAGAGCCACTGGGAAGATTGTCATACTGCGCTATCAACGTAGGCGTTTCAAATCCGGTGGAAATATCATAATGATACAAAATACCGTACGAGCCGGTTTCACCGGCCTTCAAAATATAAAAATCATTTTGACGTACTTCTATATCAAAAACCTGAGACCAAGAAATAAACGGGAATTTTGCTCCATCGTTCACCCGGATAATTTCGCTGTCGGCTGCTTGATAAAACACACCGTTTCCATCGGTATACGCATCTCCGTATACGATGATATCAGCAGTAGACGGATCATCGTAGAACAAGAAATTGTACTCCATTAAACCATCAATGCCAATATCAAAAGACAGCACCTTTTCCAAAGTGGTCTCTTTTTCCTCGGGGACGATAGGCTGGATCGGCTCGATCGCCACGTCAGATTCCTCTACGGTGAGGGATTCATCGGAGGTCTCGATAGGCGGGATCTCTCCGGAAGGTGCTGCAGAGGGGACAGGCTCCTCGGTCTTGGAGCTTTCTGCATTCACCTCGGAAAGGGTAACCTGGGGCGTAGGCTCCTCGCTGACCGGGTCGATGGCAGGGGGCTCCATGGTTTCGGCTGCGCAGGCGCAGGCCATCAAAAGAACGGAAAGGCAAAGAAGAATTGCCATAAGTCTACGTTTCATTACGCAGTCTCCTTTCGGTAAATATGGTTTTAGTGTCCTGCGGGCATACTCCCGCAGAACGTGGCTTGTGCTATCGTCTCTATTTCGGTACTGCCCATCGGACTCACTTCCTTTCCGTTTTTTATAATACACCTCTTCAATTTCAATATATCATAGGCAAGGAGTTCCTGTCAATATACGGATGCATAGAAAATCGCCCTCCATTTTTGTACAACTTAAACACGCCGAAATTGAGGCATATCTCCCCTTATGCTATCTATGTCGGAAACGTGTATTTTGTCTATAAAGGAGCCATAAAATTCACATTTTGCCAACAAAAAAACGCTCTGCAAGGATTTTCCTCGCAGAGCAATCGTTTTCACTTAAACAGCCGCTTTAATACCTTGCACTGTCTGGTTAAGATCTTCAGAATAGAGATCTCGTAGTGAGTTCCCTCCTCGTCGGAGGTGCAATCCACCTCATAAAGCACGGCGCGGAGAATATACCCGCCCTTCACCTTACGGTCGAGGCGGTAGGGTGCCAAAAGCAGGAAAGCAAGCAGCAGCTTGCGCAAGCATTTACCCATGTTTATCAAATTCCTTTCTTGATTTTTTATTCGTTGCGGATCAGCTCTGCGGAGCCCTCCCGCAGAATGCGCTTCAGCGTAGCAAGATCCGTGATCCGCTCCTTGGTGAGAAGTCCGCCTCTGCCGATATCCTCCGTCTGATGGGCATCGGAGCCGCTGCACTGCAACAGCTTGTGCTGAGTGGCGTACATCAATGCCAGATGGTTCTGAGAATTGTGGCGGGGGTTGCCGTTGAACACCTCCACGCCGTCCAAAAAACCGGGCATGGCGCGAGTCAGCCCCGGGCGGTAAGGATGGGCCTGGAAGATCAGGATATCGTTCTCGGTGGCCAAACGGCGGATGGTGATCAGATCCTCTTCATAAATATGAGGATGAGCATAGAGAAATTCCTCCGTCAACCCATAGAGAAGGTACTCGTTGTACGCTCCGTCCGGCTGAAGCTCCATGCCCAGCAGTACGTCGAAGCCGATCTCGTCCCCTTTCGCCTTGGCGGCGCGGTAGCCCCTCAAAAAGGTCTCTACCTCCTCCTCGGGAGTACGACAGCCGTGAACCTGCATACTGTAACGGTTGTAGTGATCGGTCATCACAAAGCCGGAATACCCCGCCTCTGCGTACAGCCGTACCATCTCCTCCCCGGGCACCTTTCCGCAATGGGAGGTCTCATCGGTGTGGACGTGGGTATCAAAACGAAACGTATCGCTCATAGTGTAAGCCTGCCTTTCTTTTTTCGCGCCCACATTATATCATACTCTTTCCCGTTTTTCAACAAAAAAATACCTCCCTACGAAAATTATTCATAAATCGTCTTATTTTTCTTCTTGCATTTCCTTTCCGCTTTCGTTATAATATAATCGAAGGAAAATACGGCATAAAACGCGACCGCGTTGGAAAGGATTTTTTCGATATGCTTGCACTGAAAAATATAACCAAGGACTACCGCATCGGCGATACCGTGGTACAAGCCCTAAAGGGTGTCAGCATGGGATTCCGCGCCAATGAGTTCGTCTCTATTTTGGGGCCCTCCGGCTGCGGCAAGACCACGCTCTTGAACATCATCGGCGGCTTAGATCGCTACACCACCGGCGACCTTTGCATAGGTGGCAAGTCTACCACCCGTTTCCGCGACCATGAGTGGGATACCTACCGTAACCACTCCATCGGTTTTGTGTTCCAGAGCTATAACCTCATCCCCCATCAGACTGTTCTTACCAACGTGGAGCTGGCGTTGACCATCTCCGGCGTTTCCAAGGCAGAGCGCAGACGCCGCGCCGTACAAGCGCTGGAGCGTGTCGGCTTGGGCGATCAGCTGGATAAAAAGCCCACCCAAATGTCCGGCGGACAGATGCAGCGTGTGGCCATCGCCCGCGCCATCGTCAACGACCCGGAGATCCTTCTGGCCGACGAGCCTACGGGCGCTTTGGATACCGCAACCTCTCTGCAGATCATGGAGATCCTGCGGGAGATCGCTTCCGACCGCTTGGTCATCATGGTTACCCATAACCCCGAGCTGGCAGAAGCCTACTCCACCCGCATCATCCGCTTGCAGGACGGCGTTCTCCTCTCCGACAGTGATCCCTTTGAGATCGAAAAGGCGGAGAAGCACTCCAAGGAAAAGGCGGCCAAAAAGAAAAAGCCCCTTTCCTTCAAGACGGCACTTTCTCTTTCCTTGAACAACCTGATGACCAAGAAGGGCAGAACCTTCTTGACCTCCTTTGCGGGAAGCATCGGTATCATCGGCATCGCGCTGATCCTCTCCCTGTCCGCGGGTATCAACGCCTTTATCGACGATGTTCAGGAGGATGCGTTGTCCTCTTACCCCATCACCCTCCAGCAGGAGACCACTGACTTCTCCTCTATGTTCTCCGCCATGGTAGACGCGGAGACCAGTGCCAATCGCCCCGTACAAGACGGTATAATCTACGTAGACGACTCTTTGGTAAACATGGTGTCCTCTATGATGTCCACCACTACAAACGATCTGGCGGCGTTTAAGAAGTATCTGGAGGCCAATCGCGACAAGCTGGGCGACGCCCTCTCAGACGTTCGCTACACCTACAACTTCAATATGCAGATCTACTCCTCCGACGGTAATACCCGTGTCAACCCCACCACCATTATGGACAACATGGGCGACTCCATCTCCGGTATGATCGACATGATGTCCTCCGCCAACTCCCTTTACGCCAGCACCTATTCCTCCACCATGAATATGTTCCGCGAAATGATGGACAATACGGAGCTGCTGCAATCCCAATACGACGTGATTGCAGGTGAATGGGCATACGGCACCAACGAGGTCATGCTGGTGGTCAACGAGAACAACACCGTTACCAATTTGATGCTGTACGTTTTGGGCCTCATGGATCAGTCCGAGCTTTCCGAGCTGGTCAACAACGTTCTCGCAGGCAATAAGATCGACGTGGAGTACCCCACCTACACCTACGAGGATTTCTTGGGAATGACCTTCTACATCGTTCCCAACAGCGATTTCTACGTAAAAACCGATGCCACCTATCAAAAGGACGGCAACACCTACCCCATTTGGAGCGACATCCGCGAGACCTTCGGCTTCGACCAGGCTTCCTTTGCTAAGGAGCATGGTGTGGAGGTCAAGATCGCAGGTATCATCCGCCCCAACCCCGACGCCATGTCCACCTCTCTGATGGCAGGCACCATCGCTTACAACAGCGCGTTGGCCTACGAGATCATGGATCTGGTAAGAGTCTCCGAGATCGCTATCCAGCAAACCGAGACCACCCCCGATTACGACGTTCTTTCCGGTCTGCCCTTTAACGACGGCAGATACGATAACCTCACCGACAGCCAGAAGATCTTCTTCTTTGACGCATGGCTTTCCGGCAACACCAAGGCAAAGGCGGAGATCGCCCTCAGCCTGTTGGGTGCGGAAGCAGGAAGCATTGCCAAGGACGAGGTGGCCGCTATGACCAGAGACCAGCAGACCGCTTACGTCATGGAGCATTTCATGGATCTGGCCAAGGTAGAGCCCCAGGTGTTCAAGGCCTTGGTGCTTTCCCTGATGCAAGCCACCATGGGCGAGGAATACGAGCAGTACAAGGCGTATTTTGAATCCATGGCACCCGAGCAGTTTGTGGAAATGATGCAAAACTCCGGAGAAATGAACCCCGGAAACGCCACCCCCGAGAATTTGCAGGCCATGGCAGACTACTTTGCAAGCCTTTCCCAGGAGGACGTAGCCGCCATCACCACCGCGCTTTACGCCGCCAAGCTGGCAGAAAACATGGAAGCCGAGCTTCTGGAGCGTTTCACCACCGCAGAGCTGGCCGCCAAGTTTGACGAGCTTTACCCCAACCTCACCGAGGAGGAAAAGGTACTTCTCTACAAAAAGTATATGCCTCCCATGGTATCCGACTCCACCCTGCCCAAGCGCAGCGTGGATCTGGGCTTCGTTGACCTCTCCTCCCCCGCCTCTATTTCTCTGTATTCCAAGGATTTTGAGTCCAAGGATCTGGTCAGCCAGTTCATTGCGGACTACAACGCCTCCGTGGGCGAGGATGACGCCATCACCTACACGGATCTGGTGGGCATCATGCTCTCCTCCGTTACCGTGATCATCAACGCCATCTCCTACGTGCTGATCGCCTTCGTTTCCATCTCTTTGGTGGTTTCCTCCATCATGATCGGCATCATCACCTATATCTCCGTTTTGGAGCGTACCAAGGAGATCGGTATCCTGCGTGCCATCGGTGCTTCCAAGAAGGATATCTCCCGCGTGTTCAACGCCGAGACCTTCATCGTGGGCTTCTGCGCCGGTGCCATCGGTCTCATCATCACCGTCATACTGTGCTTCCCCATCAACGCCATCATTCACGCCGTGTCGGGCATTCAGGCCATCAACGCCGCCCTGCCCGCAGTGGGTGCGGCCGCATTGATGTTCGTCAGCATCTTCTTCACCTTCGTAGCAGGTCTGGTTCCCTCCAAGATCGCCGCAAAGAAGGATCCCGTGCTGGCCCTCCGCGCAGAATAACCGCAAAGCGTAAAAAAAGAACCTCCCGTGGGAGGTTCTTTTTGATTGGTTAAGAATTAAAGAGCAGACTTAGCCTTGGAAACAACTGCAACACCTGCAACTGCTACAACAGCCAGAACTACAAATACCAGAACGCCAGCGTCGCCGGTAGCGGGAGCATCGCCCTCGCCGGGAACAACTGCATATACAGTGGTCATGTCCTCGCTGATCTTGAACACGTCGCCAGCCTTAACGGAAACAGCAACGATCTTGCCTTCCCAGTTAGCGTAACCGTCGTTGGGGTTGGAGGAAGCGGAGTGGATAACTACTGCAATGTGATCCTCATCAACTGCCAGCTGACCCTTGATAGCTTCACCGGGGCAAACGATAGCATCCTGAATAGCAACGTAGGTGCCGTCAGCCTGCTTCTCCAGATACAGAGTGATTGCCCACAGGGGGTTACAGTTGTCAAAAGTCTCGGAGGTGGTGCAGATGGTAGCATCTTCGCCGCCGATAGTGCCGTCAACATCGTCGATGGTCCAGGTGTAGCCGTAGGGAACCTCAACAGCTGCGTTGCCGTCTTCGCCATAGGTCAGGGTTTCGTCCCAAGTCTTAACGTCTGCGGGCTCGTCGGGAGTGTCCTCGCCGCCTTCAGCAGCTGCAGCACCGTAGATCTCGATCTCATCCAGGAAGAACCAGGTGGTGGAAAGGTCGATGGCCAGACGAACGTACTGTGCGGACTGGCCGGACAGATCGAACTCTACCCAAGCCACGCCGGACTCGAACTCGGTAACGGTGGTAACATCGGTGAAGTTCTCGCCGTCGTTGGAAATCTGAGCTACGATGGAATCGGGAGCTGCAATGCCCCAGTCAGCCTTGTCAACGATGTGGATGCGAGCGGAAGCAAGCTCGGTAACTGCGCCCAGATCGATGGTGGGGATTGCGATGCCGTTCTCAGCGGTATTGGCATTCTCGGGTTTGTCCGGATTGTACAAATAACCGAACCAAACGCCGTTGTCGGTAGAGATGGCATCGGCGATCACGCCGTCGGTCAGGTTTGCGCAATAGTTAGCGTTTGCGACGTTAACCGTTGCGTTAGCTACTTCTTTGCCTGCTGCCAGGTTAGCCGCATCAGCAGATACGAACATCATGCCGCAGAGAGAAGCAACCATAGCAACAACGAGAAGAGTTGCAAGGGTCTTTTTCATGTGTATTTCTCCTTTGTGGATTATTTGTTGTATACTTATATTACTACTATTTTTTTGTTTTGTAAAGAGTTTTTGAACGATTTGCACCAATTCGTTAATATAGCACAAAATCAGCGCGTCGCTTTTTAGCAAGATGACAAGAAAGAGCTCCCTTTTGAAAGGAAGCTCTTTCTGTTAAAGCGTGAATTAGAGAGATGCCTTAGCCTTAGATGCAACTGCAACGCCTGCAAGTGCTACTACAGCCAGAACCACGAATACCAGAACGCCTGCATCGCCGGTAGCGGGAGCAGCCGCGCCAAAGGTAATGGTGCCGATGGGAGTAGCGGAAGCGGTGTTGGTAGCCAGATCTACGGTGCACTCAACAACAACGTCGCCAACCTTAACGTTAGCAGCTGCTGCCATGCTGGTAGCATCGTTAGGTGCGCAATACAGCAGATAGCCGTTTGCGGGAGCGGTCAGGGTCTTAGCAACGCCTGCGCCCTCAACAGCGGTAACCACATCGTTCTCAACCTTGATTACGATATAAGCGGTAGCATCAAATGCGGTGTGCTCATAGTTGTTGGAATCGTTACCCTCGCCGGAGATAACCTGGCAGTTGTAAGCGTTCCAAGAATACAGGTTAACGTGAGAAACAGTGATCACGTTGGTAGTGGGAGCCTCGGGAGCGGGCTCATCGTTGCCGGCAGCGGTAACGTTGATGATCTCGATCTCGGAAACGAACCAGAACACGCCGGTGTCGCCTTCAACGGAGGAAACGAAATCGATCTTAACGTAGCGAGCCTCTACTGCAGAGAACTCAACGGTAACCCACTGGGGACCGGTGCCTGCGAACTCGGAAACAGA
>JAFYNA010000150.1 GCA_017549925.1 Clostridia bacterium
ACGCCCAGCTTGTTCAGCCACTGGATGGCTTCGGGGGCGTCGTTTACCAGCTTGTAAACCAGCTCGGGTACGTTCTTGAAGTGACCGCCGCCCATAACGTCCAGATAGTGCTGAGCGGGGCTGTCGTTGGGCTTGTCAGCCGCCTGAATGCCGCCTTCTGCCATCATGGTGTTGGCATCGCCGTGGCGAAGCTTGGTAACGATCATAACGTTTGCGCCGTTCTCGTGAGCCATAATAGCTGCCGCGGAGCCTGCGCCGCCGCCGCCGATGATCAGCACGTCAACGTCATAGTCGATGTTGTTCAGATCGATGTCCCCGGATTTTACTCTGGGGTTTGCCTGCAGGATCTCTGCCAGCTCCAGAGGAACCTTCTCGCCCTTATTGGGGCCGATGGCCAGCTCTGCGAACTGGGAGGCAATGTGGTCGGGATGGTTCTCAAGAAGAACCTGATCCTTCTCTTCTGCGGTCATACGGCGGGGATGGTTACCTGCCAGAACCGCCTGAAGACGCGCCTCACGGGTTGCTTCCACCTTCTTGATGGATTCAAGCATTTCGTTTGTATACATGTAGGACGCCCTCCTTACTTCTCAAAATCACGGTTGTTGTACATCTCTTTCAGCTCTTCTGCAGTCTTCTTCATGATATCCTGCAGAGCTGCCTCGCAGTTGCCTGCTTCGATCTCGGCAACGCGATCCAAGAGATGCTGGGTCTCGGGAGCAAGGTACTTGCCGTTGAGACGTCTTGCCAGAAGGCCAACCTGGGGATGGGTAATGCCTGCGGGGCAACGAGCGGAGCAAACGCCGCACATAACGCAGTCGAAGGACTCCTCAGCGCACTTCTCCAGATCACCTCTCTGAGCGTATGCAATGTACTGCATAACGTTCAGCTCCTGGGTGCAAGCCTTGGTGCAGGCGTTGCATCCGATGCAGGCGTAGATCTCGGGGTACAGCTGCATCATGATCTGCTCGGAGGGCTTTACCTTCTCGATGTCGTAGGGCTGCTTTACCAAGGGGAAGAAGGGCAGCGTTGCGATGTACATATTGTCCTCAACCTTGGTCTGACACGCCAAACAGGTCTTCAGCTCCTGCTGACCCTTGATGCGGTAGATGGTCGCGCAGGCGCCGCAGAATCCGCAACGGCATCCAACTCTGCGAACAAGCTGGTAACCTGCGTATTCCATGGCGTTAATAATGGTAAGGCTGGAAGGAACTTCGTATTTTTTACCGTAAAGGTAAATGTTCACCATTTTTTCCATGTGTTCTATTCTCCTAATTATCAATACTCGCCGGGGAGTTCATCCAGTTCATCACAGCGGAAGACCGGACCGTCTTTACATACGTACTTCGCGCCCACGTTGCAACGGCCGCATTTACCCACGCCGCACTTCATGCGAAGCTCCAACGTGGTGTAGATCTGGGTCTTGTCAAAGCCCAAAGCGCAAAGTCCTTCAAGGGTAAATTTGATCATGATGGGAGGGCCGCAAAGCACGGCCACCTTATTGGTATCGAAGCCCAGCTCCTTTACGTAGTTGGGAACGAAGCCAACGTGTCCGTCCCAATCGGCCTGCTCACGGTCGATGGTGAGATGGACGTGAACGTTCTCGTCGTTCTGCCACTCGTTTACAATCTCCTGGTAGTCCAGCAGATCCTCCTTGGAGCGGGAGCCGTACACGATATCGATCTTGCCGTATCTGTCGCGGTGGTGGCGGCAGTAGTTGATGACGGAGCGCAGGGGCGCAAGACCTACACCGCCGGCGATGAACAGCAGATCGTGACCTGCAAACACGTCGTCAACGGGGAAGGGCTTTCCGTAAGGCCCGCGTACGGTCACCATCTGACCTGCCTCAGCGGCGTGGAGCCACTGGGTAACGCATCCGCATTTCTTGATGGAGAACTCCATAAATTCCGTGTTGGTGGGGGAGGAGGTAATGGAGAACATTGCCTCGCCCACGCCGGGAATGGAAAGCATTGCGCACTGACCGGGTCTGTGGTCAAAGGGCTTCTTGCCCTCGGGAGTGACCACGCGGAAGGTCTTGATATCGGGCGTATCGATGCGGACGTCGGTAATCACGCCCACAACGGGAATTAAAGTTTCATTCAGTTCAGCCATTTTGCTCGCCCTCCAATGCTTTCATAACCTTCACGATGTTCATGGAAATGGGGCACTTGGCAAGACATCTGCCGCAGCCCACGCAGGAGAACACGCCGTCGTTGTTCTCGGGGAAATATACCAGCTTGTGCATAAAGCGCTGACGGAAACGCTCCTTCTGGGAGTTACGGTTGTTACCGTGTGCCATGCGGGTGAATTCCGAGTACATACAGGAATCCCAGCAACGGTAGCGAACTACGCCGTCGTTGGTCTTATAGTCACGGATATCGTAGCACTGGCAGGTGGGGCACACGAAGGTGCAGGTACCACAGCCCAGACAGCTTTCGGACAGCTTTGCCCACTGGGGAGAGTTAAAGAACTCCTCCGTCTTGCCGCCGCCAAAGGCATCGGTCTTCAGATCTGCCAGGGGAAGGCGTGCCATGATCTTTTGGATCTTCTCCTTCTGTGCCTCTGCGGCGGTATCGTCGCATTCGGTAACGAAGGGAGCGGCGAGAGCCATGAACTTCTCGCCCTTTTCGGTGTTGCCGCGGAGATACAGAGCATCCTCCGTCAGCCAGCAGGTAACGTCGCCGTTGGGGCTGGATGCGTCAATTCCAAAGCTTCCGCAGAAGCAGTTCTCCGTAGGACGGTTGCAGGCAAGGGAGATGATGATCCCATGCTCTCTGCGGGAGGCGTAATAGCTGTCCTTGGGCTCGGAGAGGAAGACGCGGTCAAGGATCTCAAGGCTCTTAACGTCGCAGGCGCGAACGCCGAACACGGCGAAATCCTCGGCTTCGTTTCTGGTATCGATGATCTCAATGGTCTTGCCTTGGGTCTTGAAGGCCATCAGATCCTCGCTCTGGGGGAAGAACAGATCCTTGGGACCCTTCTGGGTGTTGCAGGTATTGCTCCAAACAGCGCCGGCCTGCCACTTGGTGTAGTTCGCGCCGTTCTTTCCCTGGGTGGGAAGGTACAAGGGCATTGCCTCCGCAACAGCGGCAAACAGATTGTCCAGCTGAGAAAGATTACACTTAAGCATGGTCGTGTCCTCCCTTCACTACGTCGGAGGGCTCGGGATCGTTCTGGGTGAAGTTCACCAGCGGAGGACGCTGATCGGCAGTCTCGCCTGCCTGATATTCACCGTAGGTCTTGTTGATATCGCTGATGAACTTGCGGTTCAGCAGGTGGAGAGGGATGTCCTGGGGGCACACGCGGGAGCATTCGCCGCAGTCGGTGCATCTGCCTGCCACGTGGAAGGCGCGGATGATGTGGAACATCTTCTCCTCAAAATCTCCACCGGGAGCCTTGTTCTCAACACCGGAATCGGGGTTGTCGAACACACACTTCTCGCAGGTGCAGGCGGGACATACGTCACGGCAAGCGTTACAGCGGATACAACGGGAAAGCTCGCCCTGCCAGAAGGCAAAACGCTCATCGGGGGTCATAGCCTCCAGCTTTGCCACCTCGTCAAAGCGGTGGGAATCCAGCACGTCACCTTCCTCGCCCAAAAGCTCGTCGTAAGCAACGTGCTTCTTGGACTTACAGGTCTTACAGCGGTCTGCCATGGCATCCTCATAGGAAACAGCCACGGGAGCATCGTCGTAAAGGGTGTGTACTAGCAGGCCGCCCTCGGTCAGTTCCACGCGGGCAATGCCTTCTCCGGTGATCTTGCGGATGCTGTGAATGTCCGCCATGCCACTGCAGGGAACGCCGATAACGTAAGCGTTCTCTCTGTGAATGCGATGCTCGGTGAGCAGCTGGTTGAAGCTGTAAGTATCGCAGGGCTTTAAGAACACAAGGATCTTGCCCTGGATCTCTCTGGTCTTCTTCAGCAGATATTTAGAAAGGTTTGCACCGCAGAAATCGTTATAAACAAAGCCTGCGGCAAGCTCCTCTGCCGTGGTGAACACAGCGGGAGTCATATCGTAATCGAATTCGCCGCGCTTCCAGCCAAGAACGGCGGAAACGGTGCCGTCCTGCAGCAGGGCGGAGGCGCGTTCAATCAAGGTTTGGGTATTTACGGTTTGCATCTCAGATCCTCCAGTCTCTTGTTGGGTCCAAGGGAAGCGACTTTCTTGGCAAAGTCGTTCATGGTAGAAGCAAATTTTGCGCCTTCTGCCGCGGAAACCCATTCCACGCGGGTACGTTCCCGCTCAATGCCCAGATAGTCCAGCATGGAGAACAGCATGGACATTCTGCGGCGGGTGTAATAGTTACCCGTGGTGTAGTGGCAGTCTCCGGGGTGGCATCCGCACAGGATCACGCCGTCTGCGCCTCTCTGGAACGCACGGAGAATGAACATGGGGTTGACACGGCAGGAGCAGGGGACGCGGATGATCTTTACATCTGCGGGGTAAGCCAGACGGTTACTGCCCGCCAGGTCCGCACCGGCGTAAGAACACCAGTTACAGCAGAATGCAACGATCAGAGGTTTGTATTCTTGATTCAGTTCCGACATATTGCATCGACCTCCGCCATGATTTGGTTATTTTTAAAGCCGTTCAGATCCATAGCACCCGAGGGGCAAGCTACGGTACAAGCACCACAGCCCTGGCATACCGCGGGGTTTACGGACGCAACGCGGCGCATAAGGGTGGTACGGTTGGGCATACGGAATTCCTTTTCGCTATAGGTGATAGCGCCGTAGGGACATACGTTGGCACACTGGGAGCATCCGGAGCAAAGCATCTCGTTTGCGGAAGCTACGCAGGGGTTACCGGTGAGGTGATCCTTGCACAGCAGACCGATGACCTTTGCCGCGGCGGCACTTGCCTGAGAAACCGTTTCGGGAATATCCTTGGGACCCTGGCATGCACCGGAAAGGAACACGCCTGCGGTGGGAGATTCCACGGGACGGAGCTTGGGATGGGCCTCGGTGAAGAAGTCGTTGGTATCCATGGATGCGGTGAGCATGGTTGCCAAGGGACGGGCAGACTTGTCGGGCTCGATAGCCGCGGCAAGAACCACCAGATCCGCGTCGATGTGCAGCTGCTTGCCGTCGATCAGATCGGAGGCCTGCACCATCAGCTTCTTGCCCTGAGGAACCACCTTGCCTACCATACCCTTCACGTAGTGAACGCCGTATTCCTCCACCGCGCGGCGGTAGAATTCGTCGAATGCCTTACCGGGAGTACGTACGTCGATGTAGAAGACGTAAACCTCGGTGTCCGGGTATTTGTCTCTGGTGAGCATGGCGTGCTTGGCGGTATACATACAGCAGATCTTAGAGCAGTATTCCTTGCCCTTCTCCGCGCAGGAATCGCAACGGGAGCCTACGCACTGTACGAATACGATCTTATGGGGATGCTCTCCGTCGGAGGGACGCAACAGCTTACCTGCGGTGGGGCCTGCCGCGTTGGTCAAACGCTCAAACTCCAAAGAGGTGATCACGTCCTTGGACTGGCTGTAAGCAAACTCGTCAAACTTCTCCATGGAGATGGGGTTGTAGCCGGTAGCCACAACGATGGCACCGTATTTCTCGGTGATGAACTCGTCCTTGGCGGTATAATCGATAGCGCCTGCGGTACATACCTTGGAGCAGATGCCGCACTTGCCGGTCTTCAGCATGGTGCAGTAATCGGGATCGATGGTAGCAACCTTGGGAACCGCCTGGGCGAAGGGGATGTAAATGGCACGACGGGTGTCCATGCCCAGATTGAATTCGTTGGGAACCTTCTTCTGAGGGCACTTCTCGGTACACAGACCGCATCCGGTGCAGAGATCCTCTTTAACAAAGCGGGCGCGGCGCTTGATGGTAACGTCAAAGTTGCCCACGTAACCGCTGACCTGAGAAACCTCGCTGTAGGAATAGATCTTGATCAACTCGTTCTGCGCGGCATCCACCATTTTGGGGGTGAGGATACAAGCGGCACAGTCCAGAGTGGGGAAGGTCTTGTCCAGCTGAGCCATCTTACCGCCGATGGTGGGCTTGGTCTCCACGATGTCTACGGGGAAGCCTGCGTCAGCGATGTCCAACGCGGTCTGAATACCTGCGATACCGCCGCCGATGACCAAGGCGCGCTTGGCAACGGGGGACTGACCGGGGATCAGAGGTGCGTTGAGATGAACCTTTGCGATGGCCGCACGGCCAAGGATGACAGCCTTCTCGGTACCGGAGAGCATATCCTTGTGTACCCAAGAGCACTGCTCGCGGATGTTGGCAATCTCCACCATGTAGGGGTTCAGCCCTGCCGCGGCGGCAGTTTTACGGAAGGTTGCCTCGTGCATACGGGGAGAGCAGGAGCAAACCACGATGCCGGTGAGCTTATGCTCTGCAATGGCATTCTTGATGATGTCCTGGCCCGCCTGTGAGCACATATACTGGTAGTCGGTGGAAAAGACCACACCGGATTCATTTTTCAGTGCTTCTGCAACGGCGTGAACGTCTACCGTTCCCGCGATGTTGGAGCCGCACCAGCATACAAATACGCCGATTCTTTGCATGGTATCTTCTCCTTTCCTTACTTCGAGTATTTACGGAACGCGCTGACAAGCAGCTGTCCGGGGGTGTTTTCGTCCAGCATACAGGGAACGTCCTCCGCCTTCATGCGGTTGGCACCCTGCTTTCTCACCGCCATCAAGCGCACAGCCTCCACCAGCTTTGCAGGCTCAACGCCTCTGGGGCAACGCTCCATGCAGGCAAAGCAGGAAAGACAGCGGTAGATGGAATCGGAGTTCAAAAGGGGCTGGATGTCGCCGTTGTTGACCATGGATACGAACTGATGGGGATGGTATTCCATCTCGTCGTACGCGGGGCAGGAAGCGGTGCATTTGCCGCACTTCATACACTTGGTCACGTTGACGTTGCTGATACGGAGGATCTCTTGCTTCAGTTGTTCGTTAGTCATTTGCATCCTCCTTCAGCCCCAGAGCCTCAGCCAGAAGCTCGGTGAAATAAACCACGGGAACAGAGCTGCCGTTCTTTTCAAGATTGTACTTGCAAAGAGGGCAGGCGGTCACCAACAGCTCCGCGCCTGCGGAAGCGGCGTTTTCTGCGATCAAATTGCTGTTCTTCTTGGCAAGAGCGGGGGACTCGGCGGAAACGTAGCCGCCACAGCACTCGTTACGTCTTGCGTAGATCACCACTTCACCGCCCAATGCGCGGATCAGATCCTCGATGATGCGGGGATTTTCTGCATCGTCCATGCCCATGACCTTGCCGGGACGGAGGAGCAGACAGCCGTAGTATGCGCCGATCTTTTTGCCGGTGAGGGGCTTCTTCACAGCTTTGGCAAGGTTTTCAAAGCCTACAACGTCTCTCAACAGCTCTAAATAGTGATATACCTTGGTCTCGCCGGTATAGGGAGCATCCTCAGCCATATAGCGGTTTACACGGTCGGCAAAAGCAGAGTCGTTGGCCATGGCGTAGTTGGTCTGCTTCACCACGTTGTGGCAGGCAGAGCAAACGGTCACCAAGGACTGACCCGCCTCAGCGGCGGCCTTCAGCAGACGGACGGAGGAAAGCTTGGTGGCAACCTCGTCGTTTGCGGTGGTAAACACGCCGCCGCAGCACTGCCAGGTCTCGGGCTCTTCCAGGGTGATCCCCAGTGCCTCTGCGGACTTTCTTGCGTATTCGTCAAGATCCCGGGCTTTGTTTTTCAAAGTACAGCCGGGGAAATAGGTTACTTTCATATTCAGCCTCTCTCTGATCAGACCATTTCTTCGGGATGGAAGACCTCGTCGAACTTTTCAGCGGTGAGGAATCCCAGCTCTACGCAGGCTTCTTTCAGGGAAATGTTGTCCTTATAAGCCTTCTTGGCGGTTTTTGCCGCGTTCTCGTAGCCGATGTAGGGGTTCAGCGCGGTAACCAGCATCAAGGAATTGTGCAGATTGTGGTGCATCTTCTCCTTGTTGGCCTTGATGCCTACGGCACAGTTCTTATTAAAGGAAACGATGGCCTCTGCCAGAAGTCTTGCGGACTGCAGGAAGTTATAAACGCAAACGGGCATAAACACGTTCAGCTCAAAGTTACCCTGAGAAGCCGCCATGCCTACTGCAACGTCATTACCCATAACCTGTACGGCAACCATGGTCACAGCCTCACACTGGGTGGGGTTGACCTTACCGGGCATGATGGAGGAGCCGGGCTCGTTCTCGGGAATGAAGATCTCGCCCAAGCCGTCGCGGGGACCGGAGGCCAGCCAGCGTACGTCGTTGGCAATCTTCAGCATATCGCAAGCCAACGCCTTGATGGCGCCGTGAGCAAACACCAGCTCATCCTTGGAGGTGAGGGCATGGAACTTGTTTGCGGCGGTGACGAAGGGCTTGCCGGTGATCTTACCGACCTCGCTGGCAACGGTCTCGGCAAAAGCGGGGGGAGCGTTCAGACCGGTACCTACTGCGGTGCCGCCCAAGGCCAGCTCGTAAAGAGGCTCGATGGAACGGCGGATCAGCTCTACGTCCTTCTCAAGACTGCTTCTCCAGCCGCTGATCTCCTGGCTGAAGGTGATGGGGGTAGCATCCTGCAGGTGGGTTCTGCCACTCTTAACGATGCCCTGATTTTCCTCCTCCAAGCGCTTGAAGGTGTCGATCAGCTGGTTTACTGCGGGGATCAGCTTGTCTTCCAACGCCAAAACCGCGGCAATGTGCATTGCGGTGGGGAAGGTATCGTTGGAGGACTGGCTCATGTTGGCATCGTCGTTGGGATGCAACAGCTTTTTACCGAGGATCTGGTTGCCTCTGTTGGCAATGACCTCGTTGGAATTCATGTTGGACTGGGTGCCGGAGCCGGTCTGCCATACCACCAGAGGGAAGTTATCGTTCAGCTTGCCTGCCATGATCTCGTCGCAAGCGGCGGAGATGGCGCCCAGCTTTTCCTCGGTCATCTTCTCGGGGCGCAGGGCGTGGTTGGTGATAGCGGCGGCCTTTTTCAGCACACCGAAAGCGTGGATGATCTCACGGGGCATGGTTTCGATGCCTACGCCGATTTCAAAGTTTTCGTGGCTTCTCTGTGTCTGAGCGGCCCAAAGCTTATCGGCGGGAACCTTAACCTCGCCCATGGAATCGTGTTCAATACGGTACTCCATGTTATGTTCCTTTCAACTGATATATAATAGGGAATGTTCTTTTCATTTTAAGGTGGACAAGGCGTCCCGGATGCTCTTATCCGAAGCCTCGCGGCTGTATTTGTCTACGCTGGCCTTGTTTTTCTCTCCGTGGGTCAGACAGCCGGCACCGCCGATGCAGCCGCCGATACAAGCCATACCCTCGATAAAGTTTCCGTCCAGTACGTTCTTGCCCAGCTTCAAAAGCGCTCCGCGGCAGGCTTCGATGCCGTCGCAGATCACAGGCTTCACCGTGAAGTCGATGCCTTGCTCGGAAAGTGCCTGAACCACCGCCTCGGAAAGACCGCCGCTGCGGGCGAAGATCCTGCCGAAGCCGGAGGCGTTGTCCAATGTGCATTCCTCCAGGGAGGCAATGTCCATGTCTCTGCTGTCAAACAGCGCCTGCAATTCCTGGAAGGTCAGCACGTGATCCACGTAGGGCTTGACCTCCTCCAGCTGTGCCTCCGCTTTCTTGGAGGTGCAGGGGCCGATGAAGACCACCTTGGCGCCGGGATCGGTCTCCTTGATGTATTTTCCCAGCTCTGCCATGGGAGAGCGGTTGTGGGAAATATATTTTGCCAGGTCGGGATATGCGGATTTGATATACCGTACAAAGGAGGGACAGCAGGAGCTGGTAAGCACGCCCTTCTCGGCAAGCTCTCGGGCTTCTGCCATGGCCACCATGTCTGCGCCCAAGGCCGCTTCCAGCACCTGAGAGAAGCCCAGCTTCTTCAAACCGCAGATCACCTGCCCCAATTTGGCGTAGGAGAACTGACTGGCAATGGAGGGTGCTACAACGGCGTAGACCTTGCTACCCTCGGCCTTTTGGCTCTGCTTCAACGTCTCGATTACGCTTACGATATAGGATTTATCCATCATCGCACCGAAGGGACACTGATATACGCAGGCGCCGCAACGGATACACTTGTCGTTATCGATGGTGGCGGCTCTCTCCTCATTCATGGAGATGGCCTTTACCTTGCAAGCGTTCTGGCAGGGACGCTTGCGGCTGACGATGGCAGTATAGGGGCACACCTTCGCACAAGCACCGCATTCCTTGCATTTGGATTTGTCGATGTGGGCTACGTGGTTTTGGTCAAAGGAGATGGCGCCAAATCTGCACACGTCCTCGCAACGGTGGGCAAGACAGCCGCGGCAGGCGTTGGTGACCTCAAAGCCGCCTACGGGACATTCGTCGCAGGCGATCTCAATAACCTCGATCACGTTGGGGTTGCTTTTGTCGCCACCCATGGCAAGCTTTACTCGCTCACCCAGAATGGCACGTTCCTTGTACACACAGCATCGCATGGTGGGCTGCTTCCCGGGCACGATACGCTGTGGAATATCCATGATGTTATCCAAAAGCGTATCGTTCCAGGCGAGTCTCGCCACCTCGCGCAGTACCTTGTACTTCAGATGCTGTACCTTAGTGTCGAATTTTCTCATACTGTTTTAGAACTTTACGTTCTTAATGACGCTCTTCAAAGCCTCTGCGGATTCATGCATCTTCTTGTATTCCGCGTCAGAGAGCTTCTGGGTCAAAATGGAACGCACACCGGTGTGGTCGATGAGGGACAGAGAGCTCAAGCATACGTCGTTGATGCCGTACTCACCCTCGTGGAGGGAGGAGATGGTCATAGCAGTCTCTGCGTCGCCGCTGAGTGCCTTGACGATCTTGGTGGAGGACATTGCGATACCGTAAACGGTGCATCCCTTGCGGGCAATGATCTGACCGCCGGATTTTCTCACGTATTCCTCAACCTCCTCATGGGTGTATTCCTTGGGGAGGATATAGGGGGAAGCCAACGCGCCGCGGTACTCGGAAAGAGGAATACCTGCGATGGTAGCGGCGGACCAAGCCACGAAGGAGGAATCGCCGTGCTCACCCAAAACGTGAGCGTGTACCTGCTGCTTGTTGACGTTGAAGATCTCTGCCAAATAGGTGCGCAGACGGATGGTATCCAAAACGGTACCGGTACCGAACACCTGGCTCTTGGGCAGGCCGGTATACTTCAGGAAGGCGTAGGTGAGGATATCCACGGGGTTGGCTACCAGAATATAAATAGCATCGGGGGCAACCTTGGTGATCTTGTCGGAAATATCCTTGATGATACCAACGTTGGTCTGCACCAGATCCAAACGGGTCTGGCCGGGCTTTCTGCCGATACCGGAGGTGATGATAACAGCCTGAGAACCGGCCGCATCCGCATAGTCACCTGCGATGACGTCGCAGTTGCCGATGAAGGGGGTGGCCTGCTTGATGTCCAGGGCTTCACCCATCGCTCTTTCGGTGTTGATATCGATCAAAACGACCTCGGAGGCCGCACCTCTTGCCAAAAGTGCAAAAGCAGTGGTTGCGCCAACAGCGCCGGCTCCGATGATTGTGATTTTCTTTTTCATAGTTGAGCTCCTTTATACATGGAAAGAAATTGTCTTGAGGAATGACCTTACTTATGGCTCTTGGTGTAATCAACGTGCAGCAGCTCGTGAGCTCTGTCGCCGATGATATCTCTGTAAAGGGTTTCCACAGCGGGATTCTCCTGGCTTCTGCGGATGCTCTGGAGACGGTCTGCCTCGTACAGACCGCGGCTTCTCTCGTCGATGCCGGTTCTGCCGCCGTAGGGCTGGCCGCCGCCGTTGACACAACCGCCGGGACAAGCCATGATCTCGATGAAGTCAAAATGCTCGCCTGCTTTTACGCGGTTCAAGAGGATCTCTGCGTTGCCCAAGCCGCTGACGACGGCGATCTTAAGGGTCTTTTCGCCGTAGGGAACGGTGAACTCCTTAATGCCCTCCTTGCCTCTCTGGCCTGCGGTAGCAACGGAGAGAAGTGCGGCACGGCTCTTGTCGGAGGTCACTCTGCGAAGCACCGCTTCGGTAACGCCGCCGGTAACACCGAAGATCACGCCTGCACCGGAGATGGTGCCCAAGGGCATATCCACAGCCTCGGGATCCAAACGGTCAAACATGATGCCCGCTTCCTTGATCATTAAGATCAATTCCTGGGTGGTGATCACTGCGTCTACGTTGGGACCTGCCTCGGTCTTGAACTCCTCGCGCTCTGCCTCAAACTTCTTGCCGGTGCAGGGCATAACGGCTACGTGGAAGGTCTTCTTCTCGTCATTCTTACTGCGATCCTTCAGGATAGCACCCATCATCTGCATGGGAGAACGGCAGGTGGAAACGTTGGGCAGGAACTCGGGATGCTTCTTCTCGCAGAACTGCACCCAGCCGGGACAGCAGGAGGTGATCAAGGGCAGATTCTCGCCCTTCTCCAAACGTTCCAGGAACTCGGTGGTCTCCTCGATTACGGTGAGGTCCGCACCCAAGGTGGTGTCGTACAGCTCATCAAAGCCCATACGGCGCAGAGCGGCAACGATCTTGCCGAATACGTTCTCACCCTCGGGCAGATTCAGCTCCTTGCCTACCGCAACGCGGACTGCGGGAGCGATCTGCACGGAGGTTCTTACGTTGGGATCATCGATGGCCTTCCATACCTTGCTGATATGGTTCTTGACCACCAAAGCACCGGTGGGGCAAACGGCAACGCACTGGCCGCAGCCCACGCAGGGAGATTCCGCCAAGGGCTTGCCGAAGGCGGTGCTGATGGTCATATTGGAGCCGCGGTAAGCGAAGTCGATGGCGCCTACCTGCTGGATCTCGTTACAAACTCTTACGCAGTCGCCGCAAAGCATACACTTGCCGGCATCGCGGGAGATGCAGGGAGAGGATTCGTCCTCGCCCTTGGTAGATTTTGCGCGGTTGGGGAAGCGAACGCCCTCAATATTAAAGCGCATAGCCAGATCCTGCAACTTACACTTGTTGTTGTTCTCGCAAACGGTGCAGTCTCTGCAGTGGTTAGCCAAGAGAAGCTCCAGAATGTTCTTGCGGTAACGGCGCAGTCTCTCCGTGTTGGTCTTTACGGAAGCACCCGCCTTGGGAGGGGTAGAGCAAGCGGCATCCAGACCGCCCCACTCGTTTTCTACCATGCACATACGGCAAGCACCGTATACGGAAAGCTCGGAGTGATAGCAGAAGGTGGGCATCTTGATGCCGATCTTACGGCAAAGCTCAAGAATGTTCTTTTCGCCTTCGATCTCAACGGGAATCCCGTCAATGGTCATATATTTTTTCTCGCTCATTATATTATACCTCCTTGATCGCCTTAAAGACACAGGTATCGATACAGCTTCCGCAGCGGATACACTTGTTCAGGTCGATGGTAAAGGGTTCTTTGATCTTTCCGCTGATAGCAGAAACGGGGCAGGAACGGGAGCACTTGCTGCATCCCTTACACAAAGCGGGATCGATGACGATCTGCTTCAGCTTCTGGCAAGCACCTGCGGGGCAACGCTTATCGTAAATGTGTGCCTCGTATTCCTCGCGGAAGTTCTTAATGGTGCTGACCACGGGGGAGGAGGCGGATTTGCCGAGACCGCAAAGCGCGGTGGCGGAGATGGTCTCGGAAAGCTCCAAGAGCAGCTCAATATCGCCGTCTCTGCCTTCGCCTGCAACGATCCGTTCCAAAATCTCCAGCATTCTCTTGGTGCCCTCGCGACAGGGAACGCACTTGCCGCAGGATTCGTTCTGGGTGAAGTTCATGAAGAAGCGGGCAACCTCAACCATACAGCTGTGGGAGTCCATAACCACCAGACCGCCGGAGCCGATCATGGCGCCGACCTTCTTCAGGGTGTCAAAGTCCAAGGGCAGATCCAAATGCTCCTTGGTCAAGCAAGCACCGGAGGGACCGCCGATCTGCACGGCCTTAAACTCGCCGTCGCCGCGCATACCGCCGCCGATCTCAAAAATGATCTCTCTCAGGGTGGTTCCCATGGGAACCTCGATAAGGCCGGTGTTCTTGATGTTGCCGGTCAAGGCAAATGCCTTGGTGCCGGGGCTCTTCTCAGAGCCGAAGCCGCGGAACCATGCGGATCCGTTGGTGATGATAGAGGGCACGTTGGCGTAGGTCTCTACGTTGTTCAAGCAGGTGGGCTTATCGAAAAGACCCTGCTCTACGGTACGGGGAGGCTTTACTCTGGGGAAACCGCGCTTACCCTCGATGGAGGAGGTCAGTGCAGAGCCCTCGCCGCAGACAAACGCACCTGCACCGCAGTTTACGTGCATTTGGAAGGAGAAGCCGGAGCCCAGGATGTTCTCGCCCAAAAGGCCAAGCTCTTCTGCCTGCGCGATAGCGGTCTTCAAGCGTCTTACCGCCAAGGGGTACTCGGCGCGGACGTAGATATAGCCCTCGGAGGCGCCGCAGGCGATACCTGCGATGATCATACCCTCCAGCATTCTGTGGGGGTCACCCTCCATGATGGAGCGGTCCATGAAGGCGCCGGGGTCACCCTCGTCACCGTTACAAACCACGTACTTTGGGGTGGTCTTCTGACGCTTTACCTGCTCCCACTTTTTGCCGGCAGGGAAACCGCCGCCGCCTCTGCCTCTCAAGCCGGAATCGGACACCTCTGCCACGATGCTGTCTGCATCCATGTCAAACAGAGCCTTTTCCAAGGCGGAGTAGCCGCCGATGGCGATATATTCGCGGATGGTATCCGCATCGATCTTACCGCAATGCTCCAGCACCATACGGGTCTGCTGGCGGTAGAAGGGGATCTCGGACTGCTCGCGGTAGATCTCACCGTCTCTCTTATAGGCCAGACGGTCTACGCAAAGACCCTTCTCGATGGTCTGCTCTACGATCTCCTCGCAATCCTCCACCTTTACCTTGGTGTAAAGCCAGCCCTGAGGCTCCAGACGAACCAAAGGACCCATTTCGCAGAAGCCGTGGCATCCGCTCTTTTTGAGACCGAGACCGGGGCTGTGAGGATCCTCCGCCAGACCCAGCTCTACGGGCAGGCCCTTGGCCTCGATCAGCTCCTTCAAGCGATCAAAGATCTGCAGAGAGCCGCCGGCAACACAGCCGGTACCGGCACAAACGATGATCTTCTTTTCCTGGGCGGCATAATCCTTTTCCGCCGCCGCTCTGTATGCAATCAGTTCTTCTCTGTTATTCAGCATCCTGGAGCTCCTCCTTCAACTTATTCAAAAGGATAACCACCTTGTCGGGGGTCATCTCGGGATGTACCACGTCGTTTACGGTCAGAACGGGAGCCAGACCGCAGGCACCCAGGCAGGATACGGTCTCGACGGTGAAGTTCAAGTCGTCGGTGGTCTTTTTCTTCTCGGAAAGCCCCAACTCACTGCGAAGCTTTTCCAGAATCGGAATGGATTTTCTTACGTGGCAGGCAGTTCCGTCGCAAACCTTGATCACGTATTTGCCCTTGGGCTCCAAGGAAAAATTCTCGTAGAAGGTAGCGATGCTGAAAATTCTTGCCTCGCTCATGCCCAGCTCCTTGGAAAGGATGGGGAAGACCTCTTGGGGCAAGTAATGATATACCTCTTGGATCTCCTGGAGGATGGAAATGATGGCTTGCTGCTTGCGGCCGCTTTTATCCAAAATGGTATAGACGGCGCTCAAATCAAGTTTTGCGGTCATGCTTTTTCTCCTTGACGATTTATTTTGAGATGTTTTTATACAAAGCTGTGGGGTGGCACTCAAGCGCGGAGCTTGTTGTTCAGGAAGGCCAGAGAAAGTGCCAGATTCTCTTGCTTTAAGAAGACCCCTGCGGGAACGTCCAGTGTGCAGGGCGCAAAGTTCCAGATGGCGGTGATGCCGTTTTCGATCAGACGGTCGCAGACCTCCTGGGCGGCATCCTGCCCTACGGTGATAACCCCCAATTTTATATCGTTTTCGACACAGTAGGGAACAAGCTTGTCCAAAGGAAGGATATCCTTCTTGCCGGATTGCAGATTGGAGGCGTTGCAGTCAAATCCCGCAACGATCTTTACGCCGAACTCCTCAAACCCCTCGTAGTCCAAAAGGGCGCGACCCAGCTTACCGGCACCTACCAGCACGGCGTTGGTCACCTTGTCGTAGCCCAAGCATTCCTCCAAGGCCTTGATCAGAGCGATACGCTCGTAGCCCACCTTGGGCTTGCCGGCACCGCTGACGGAGGCCAGATCCTTACGCACCTGCACCTCGCCCAGCTGTAAGCCTCGGGCAATGGCCGCCGCGGAGATCATGGCGTTTCGCTCCTCGGAAAGATTTCTCAGATACTGCAAATATTGGGGAAGTCTCCCCAAGGTCGCCTTGGGAATGGATTGTCGGTTCATACTTCGCCTCCTTACGTTGTTCACGGATATTTTATCATGTTTTGAAGGCGATGTAAAGTACCAAAAAGGCATATCGATGCTATTTTTATCGATATACGTGCAATCGATAAATATCGATACATTTTTATCGATATGAATGCACCGATAAAAATAGACAGTCTCAGGTGTCTGAAACTGTCTGCAAAAAATTCGTATGCAATTTCCGGGGGATAAAAACCGGGAATCCTGATGCCATCGGTACTTGCTCCTCGTAAAAACGAATTGCCTTATTTTAGCATGAATGAACGCATAAGTCAATATCGATATCGCAAGAAAAATCCTTCCTCCCGTTCCCGTATTTATGCAATAAATATATATAACGAACGGATGGCGGCTTACTTGACGTATTTTCGCTTGGCTTCGTACAGCTCGGTGACGAATTGTTTGTCCAAAGCGCTGAACTTATAGCCCTTGCGGTAGATCAGTACGTCCTTGAAGATCTTCTTGTTGTCTGTGCATTTTCTTTGGGTCAGGTTATATCGGTCCAGAAGCTTTTGAGACGCGGGGGAGACCCACATGAAGGTCTCGGGATTTTCCGAAAGCAGATCCAATCGGCTGGCGCGATCAAAAACGAAAATGCGGCGGGGTACGTCGACGGGAAGCACCTCCTTCACCACCTTGGCGGGGGGCAGGGAAGGGACGTAGAGATCTGCGTGGGCGATCTCGATATAGGGCAGAAGGTCCTCCGGCAGGATCTCCTTTTTCTCCGCCAGCGGGTTGGCGCGACTCATCACGAGAGAATAGCTGAATTCCGCCACCGTTTCGTAGGCAAGCCCCTTTTCCTCCAGCATGGCCTTGAAGAATTTATCGTAGGTCACCTCGTAGCGGATGATGCCAAGCTTGTAGTCGTCTCCCAGCAGATTGCCGATGGTTTTGCCGGAATTGGTCTCCATATAGAAGATCTCTGCGGGATCGTCGCTGAGGCATTTGGAAAACTCCGCAAAGGCCTCGGAGATATAGCCGGCGCGGGGGACGGAAACCGAGAATTTTTGCTTTTTGACAGCCTCCTGCTTGTACCGCTTTTCCACCTCCTCGATCTGTTCGAGGATGCTTTGTGCATAGGAGATAAATTCCTCTCCCTTGGGGGTCAGCACCATCCCCTTGGAGCTGCGGTTGAAGATAGCGATCCCCAAATCGGCCTCCAGCTCCTTGATGGAGCGGCTGATGTTGGGCTGTGCGATCAAAAGAGATTCCGACGCCTTGTTCAGAGAGCCGAGTCTTGCCACCTCGACAGCGTATTTCATGTGGAGAATATTCACGGATCTGCCTCTTTTCTCGGTGTTTGATAGAGATATCATACCACGAATGATCTGATAAATCAAGGGGTTTCTATATATATTTAAGGAAATGACCAAAATTTGCCCGCTGTGTAGATATATCTTCAAAAATAACCTTGCTATAACATTTTGGTATTACCACCCTTGCGAAAAGTCTGCTATAATGACTATGTTCGTAAAAATGCTCGAAAAGCATTGGTGCGGTTACAGCTTTTGTAAAAAAAGAAATGCCGGCTTGGCTTTGCCGAACCGATGCCATTTTAAAATAAGGAGAACAAAATGTACAGAATCGTTGACAAAAAGGTGTTGAACCCCACCGTGGTTCAGCTCCAGATCGAAGCTCCCCTCGTGGCAAACAAGGCGCGTCCCGGTCAGTTCATCATTCTTCGCGTGGATGAAAACGGCGAGAGAATTCCTCTGACCATCGCAGGTGCGGACCGTGAGAACGGCACCGTAAAGATCATTTTCCAGATCGTGGGCTCCACCACCGAGAAGCTTTCTCACAAGGAAGCAGGCGATTACATCCAGGACTTCGTAGGCCCCTTGGGCGTAGCGACTCATCTGGATGGTCTGAAGAAGGTTTGCATCGTGGGCGGCGGCGTAGGCTGCGCTATCGCAATGCCCATCGCTGAGGCACTTCACGAGATGGGTGCTGAGGTTACCAGCATCATCGGCTTCAGAAACAAGGATCTGCTGATCCTGGAGGACGAGTTCAAGGCTTGCTCCGACACTCTCCGCATCATGACCGACGACGGCTCCTACGGCGAGCACGGTAACGTTACCGTTCCTCTGAAGGAGATGCTGGAGGCAGGCGAGAAGTTTGATATGATCATCACCATCGGACCTCTGATCATGATGAAGTTCGTTGTTGCTACCGCTAAGCCCTTCGGTACTCCCGTAACCGCTTCCATGAACCCCGTTATGATCGACGGTACCGGCATGTGCGGCGGCTGCAGACTGACCTTGAACGTTGACGGCAAGAAGGTTACCAAGTTCGCTTGCGTAGACGGCCCCGACTTCAACGGCTACGAGATCGATTTCGACGAAGCAATGTCCAGAGGCAGAATGTATTTTGACTTCGAGCGTCATGCGCACGAGGCAACCTGCAATCTGTTCAAGAAGGAGGTACAGTAAAATGGCAAAGGCAAACATGAGTCTGACCAGAAACGTAATGCCCACCCAGGATCCTCAGGTAAGAGCACATAACTTCAACGAGGTTGCTCTGGGTTATACCGAAGAGACTGCAATCGACGAGGCTATGAGATGTCTCAACTGCAAGAATATGCCTTGCGTTGACGGCTGCCCCGTTAAGATCCATATCCCCGAGTTTATCACTAAGATCAAGGAAGGCGACTTTGAGGGCGCTTACCAGATCATTTCCAAGTCTTCCTCTCTGCCCGCAGTTTGCGGCCGCGTTTGCCCCCAGGAGACTCAGTGTGAGTCCAAGTGTATCAGAGGCGTTAAGGGCGAGTCCGTAGGTATCGGCAGACTGGAGCGTTTCGTTGCTGACTGGCACAACACCTTCAGCACCGAGGAGCCCGTTCGTCCCGAGAGCAACGGCCACAAGGTTGCCATCGTTGGCTCCGGCCCCTCCGGTCTTACCTGTGCAGGCGACCTGGCAAAGGCCGGCTTTGAGGTAACCGTTTTCGAGGCTCTCCACACCGCAGGCGGCGTTTTGGTATACGGTATCCCCGAGTTCCGTCTTCCCAAGAAGATCGTTGCAAAAGAGGTTGAAACCCTGGAGAAGCTGGGTGTTAAGGTAGAGACCAACGTAGTTATCGGTAAGACTCTGACCATCGACGAGCTGTTCGGCATGGGCTACGAGGCTGTATTCGTAGGCTCCGGTGCAGGTCTGCCCAACTTCATGGGCATCCCCGGCGAGGCATTCAAGGGCGTATACTCCGCTAACGAGTTCCTGACCAGAAGCAACCTGATGAAGGCTTATCTGGACAACCCCGACACCCCCATCATGAAGGGTGGTAAGGTTGCTGTTGTTGGCGGCGGTAACGTTGCTATGGACGCGGCAAGAACCGCACTGAGACTGGGCGCAGAGAAGGTATACATCGTTTACCGTCGTTCTATGGAGGAGCTTCCCGCAAGACGCGAGGAGGTAGAGCACGCAGAAGAGGAAGGCATCGAATTCCGTCTGCTCTGCAACCCCATCGAGATCCTTGGCTACAACAATCCCGATGATGTCAGAGATCCCAAGAACGGCTTCGTAACCGGTATGACCTGCGTGAAGATGGAGCTTGGCGAGCCCGATGAGAAGGGCAGACGTCGTCCCCAGGTGATCCCCGGCAGCGAGTTCACCATCGACGTAGATACCGTTGTTATGTCCATCGGTACCTCTCCCAACCCCCTGATCAAGGCTACCACCGACGGCCTTGAGGTAAACAGACACGGCGGCATCGTTGTTAACGAAGACGGTCTGACCTCCCGTACCGCTGTTTACGCAGGCGGCGACGCCGTTACCGGCGCGGCTACCGTAATCTCCGCTATGGGCGCAGGTAAAACTGCTGCTAAGGCTATCGCAGATTACCTCACCGCAAAGTAATCTCGGCTTTTAAAGAAATAACGAAGGCACGCTCCTGCGCGGGGCGTGCTTTTTCTTTGTTTGGAGAGGGGCGGGGTGTTGTGCAAATCCAACGGAAATGCATTGTTTTGTTTTTCCCGGCGCGCTTTCTTGCGGTATTATTCACCAAAACTGCCTCCGATTATGCCAAAATGATGGAAACCACCCGACTTTTCGGATGCTTTTTTGCCGTTTTCGGAAAATATTTACATTTGATGAAAAATTGGGGGTTAAATGCATAAAAAAGTGTTGACAAAAAACAGATTTGGATGTATAATGTCATCTGTGTACGAATGCGTCTTGCGCCGGTAATCTTTGACCCGAAGAGGGCAAAAACTTCTTCGGATGAGGGATTACTTGCACAAGGCTCCTTTGTGCGAAAAAATATTTTTTTAAGAAAGAGGCACAAACATGAAAAAGTTTCTTGCGATCCTCCTGTGTGCTTGCATGGCTCTGACTCTGGTAGCCTGCAACGCCGAAAAAGAGTACAAGCTGGGTATGGGTGTCGTTGTGAGCATGGACAGCTCCAAGACCGAGAATGCTCAGGTTGATGCTACCGTTGCTACCGTCGTTCTTGACGCTGACGGCAAGATCGTTGCATGCCGCATCGATGTTGCTCAGAACAAGATGGCTGTTACCGGTGGCGCAGTTGACGCTGCAAAGACCTTCGAGACCAAGATGGAGCTTGGCGACCGTTACGGTATGGCAGGCAAGGTTGATAACGACGGCAACGGCGTTATGAAGGAATGGTATGAGCAGACCAAGGCATTCGAGGCTTACGTTGTAGGCAAGACCGTTGCTGAGGTTGAGGCTATCGAGACCAAGGAGGCTAATGGCCACCAGATCGCTGTTGACCAGGCACTGCTGGATGCAGGCTGCTCCATGCAGATCACCGATTTCATCGCTGCAGTTGTTGCTGCTTGCAAGGATGAGCAGGGCGTTTCCTTCAAGACCGCTGCTGAGTTCACCCTCGGCGTTGCTGCAAAGACCTCCGCTGCTGATTCCGCAGCTGCTACCGCTGAAGCTGACGGTACCGTTGCTATGTACACCGATTTCGCTGCAGCAGTTGTTGCTGACGGCAAGATCATCGCAGCTCTGAACGATGCTATCCAGCCCAAGATCACCATCAACGCTGCTGGCGAGATCACCGGCAAGTCCTACAAGGCTACCAAGCGTAACCTGAAGGAAGAGTACGGTATGGCTCCCGCTCTGAACTATGGTATGGACTGGAACGGCGACGGCAAGGTTCTCGAGTGGTACCTGCAGTCCGCTGAGTTCTCCAAGTACGTAGTTGGCAAGTCTGCTGACGAGGTTGCTAACCTGGCTACCAAGGAAGTTGAGGGCAAGGGTTACGTTATCTCTGCTGACGATGCTCTGCTGAACGCAGGCTGCACCATCCAGATCACCAGCATCAAGGCTGTAATGGCTCAGGCTGCTAAGAACGCCAGATAACAATTAAAAAACAGGAGGGTAGAAATTGAAAGTTTTGAGATTTCTATCTTGCCTTTGCGTGATTTTAGGGTTACCCGTCTTTTTGACGGGTTGCCCTAATTCTGCGCATGAGGCAAAACCTGAGGAAGAACCAAAGGGGATGATGTATTTTTCCTATTTCGATACGGTCTCTTACATTCACAGTTATGCCGGGGATTCTCAAGAGGAATTCGAGGCAAGATGTAACGAGGTTGCCGCGATCTTAGGAGAATACCATCGCCTTTTTGACATTTATTACGAACATTCCGGTGTAAACAATTTGCGGACCATCAACCTGAACGCAGGGAAGGAACCTGTGAAGGTGGATCAGAAGCTGATCGATTTTCTGCTGTACGCCAAGGAGCTGTACCACACTACCGACGGGGAAATGAACATTATGATGGGTTCTGTTCTTCGTTTGTGGCACGATTGCCGTACTGCGGCAAGCACCAATCCGGCAGAAGCAAAGATCCCGGAGATGTCTGCTTTGGAAGAAGCGGCACTTCATACGGATTTTTCCTGCTTGGAAATCGACGAGGCAAACCAAACCGTTCGCATTACCGATCCCAAGGCCTCCATTGACGTAGGCGCTTTGGGCAAAGGATACGCCACCGAGAAAGCGGCACAGCGTCTTGCCGAGCTCGGTGCCACGGGCTATGTGCTGAACATCGGCGGAAATATTCGTATCGTCGGCACAAAGCCGGACGGCTCAGGCTGGGGAACGGGGATCAAGGATCCCGCAAGCCCCGATCAGTACGCGTATAAAATTACCATCTCCAATACCTCCTGCGTTACGTCGGGAGATTACGAGCGATTTTTCACGGTGGACGGCGTTAAGTATCATCACGTCATCGATAAGGATACCTTGATGCCCGCCGCGCATTTCAGCTCCGTTACCATCGTTACCCCCAACAGCGGGCTTGCCGATGCCCTTTCCACCGCGTTGTTCTCCATGTCTTATCAGGAAGGACTTGCGCTGGTGAACAAGATCGGAAACGTTGACGTTCTGTGGATCACCCCCGACGGAACGCAATATTACACCCAAGGCATGGAGAAAATGAAGCTGGAATAATTGCCTTGGCCTTAAATTTCGAAAATAAAAAACATGAAAATAAAAGAGAGGAAGACGGTTTTGAAAAAAGACATTTCATCCTTGCACGTGCCTCACAACAAGCATACTGCGGCGTGTGTTCCTCAGCGGATCGAAATTCCCGCAGAGGTCATTCTGCCGATGAATATGCATTCCGGGCATGATGCAGAACCGATCGTAAAGGTTGGCGACCACGTTAAGGTTGGCCAGCTCATCGCACGGGAAGAGGGCAGATTCTCTTCTCCCGTACACGCAACCATTTCCGGTACCGTAGTGGAGATTGCTCCCATGGCAACCGCAAGCGGTAAGGAAACTCTGGCCATCCGTATCGAAAGCGACGGAAAAATGGAGGTTTGCGAGACGGTAAAGGCTCCCGAATTCTCCGATTGCGACAGCTTCCTGCAGGCTGTAAGAGACGGCGGTATCGTCGGCTTGGGCGGCGCGGCTTTCCCCACTTGGGCAAAGTTCAACGAGGCCACCAACCCCGACTACAAGGTAGACACCGTTCTGATCAACGCCGCAGAGTGTGAGCCCTACATCACCAGTGACCACAGAATGATGCTGGCCCATCCCGAGCTGATTGCAGACGGTATCGAATACCTCCGCAAGTACATGAACCAGTACTTGGGCAACGCAACCTACAAGATCTGCATCGAGACCAACAAGGCAGACGCTATCGAGGTATTGAAGAAGACCTTTGCAGGCAAGGATTACGTAGTGATCCACGAGCTGAAGACCATTTATCCTCAGGGCGCAAAGCAGGTCATGCTGTACAACGCCACCGGCAGAGTTGCTGTGGCAGGTAAGCGTTTCCCCTCCTTCGGCGCACTGATCATCAACGTTTCCTCTCTGGCAAAGATGGCGGAATACCTGAACACCGGTATGCCCCTGGTAGAGAGAATCGTTACCGTGGACGGCCCCGCTGTGGAGAAGCCCATGAACCTGATCGCTCCCATCGGTACCCGTATCAGCGAGCTTCTGAAGCTCACCGGCTTGAAGTCTCAGCCCGGCAAGGTAGTGGTAGGCGGCCCCATGAACGGTACTGCCATCTGCTCCGTGGACGACCCCATTGTAAAGGTTTCCAACGCCGTTTTGGTATTTGACGAGAAGAGTGCGGTGCTTCCCGAGGCATCCGCTTGTATCAACTGCGGCCGTTGTATCGAGAAGTGCCCCGTAGGCATCTCCGTTGCAGACGTTGACCGCTATATGCACGTAGAGAACCCCGACAGAAAAGCAAAGCTTTTGATCAAGACCGGCGTTCGCCAGTGCGTTGACTGCGCTTGCTGCTCCTACGTGTGCCCCGCAAACCGTCCCTTGCTCCAGATCAACTGGGAGGCAAAGGCATATTTGAAGAAGTATGCGGCGGCTCAGAAAGAAAAAGAAGGAGGGAAACAGTAATGAGTAAGCTTCACATTTCCTCTACCCCTCATATCCACCAGAAGGGCTCTTCTACCCGCAACATTATGCTGGACGTGGTCATTGCCATGCTGCCCGCTACGATTGCAGGTATCGTGATCTTCGGTATCTCCGCCCTCTGGACCGTTTTGACCTGCGTGATCAGCGCAGTTGTTGCAGAGTGGCTCTTTAATCTCTGCGCAGGCAAGAAGCAGACCATCGGTGATCTTTCCGCCGTGGTAACCGGTCTTTTGCTGGCTTTGAACGTCAGCACCGCAGTGCCGCTGTGGCAGTGCGTAGTAGGCTCTGTATTTGCCATCGTTGTGGTAAAGTGCCTCTTCGGCGGTATCGGTAAGAACATCGTAAACCCCGCCATTACCGCACGTGTTTTCATGCTGTTGACCTTCGGTGCCGTTGGTGCCGTTGCTCTTCCCACCGTGGTGGAGATCACCACCGGCGCAACTCCTCTGGCAGCTCTGAACCAGGGTGCTGAGGTTGCGGCGGCAGAGGCTCCCTCTTTGATGGATCTGTTCCTGGGTCTCCATGGCGGTGCCATCGGCGAGACCTGCGCGGTTGCTCTCCTTTTGGGCTTCGTGTATCTGGTGGTTCGCAAGGTGATCAAGTGGTACGTTCCCGTTTCCTTCGTGGCAACCACCTTCCTTTGCTACTTCCTGTTCTGCGGCTTTGACGCATACTTCGCACTCCAGCACGTTCTGGCAGGCGGTCTGCTGTTGGGCGCTATCTTCATGGCAACCGACTACGTTACCACCCCCAACACCGGCTCCGGCCGCGTGGTGTTCTGCATCGGTGCAGGTCTCCTCACCTTTGCCATCAGACAGTTCGGTATGTTCCCCGAGGGCGTTTCCATCGCCATCCTTACCATGAACCTTCTGACTCCCTTTATTTGTGACTTCACCAAGAAAAAGACTTTGGGAGGTGTCAGATAATGAAACTCTTGAAAACTCTGGTCATCCTTCTCATCATCATCGCCATCTTCGGCGGCGCGATGTTCGCTTTGAACCTTTACACCGGTCCCATCATCGAGGAAAACAATGCAGGCGCAGAGTTTGCTCCCTTGCTGGCTGTTATGCCCGAGGGCTCCGTGTTTGACGGTGAGGCATTGCTGTACAGCGCCGAGAACCCCACTGCTTCTTCTTTGAAGGACGTTCCCGCCAGCGTGCTTTCCGTTTACAAGGAAGCCAACGGCCTTGGCTACGCCATCCGTTGCACCGGCGAATCCAACTATTCCACCGCTCCCATGGAGATCACCATCGGTATCTCCGCAGACGGTAAGATCTGCGGCGTGCAGATCGATGCTTACAACGATACCGCAAGCTTCGACTTCCGCACCAAGGATCCGGGCTACCTGTCCACCTATATCGGCCAGGATTCCTCTCTGTCCGGCGTTGGTTTGGTAGCAGGCTCTACCTACTCCTCCACCGCGTTCAAGAACGCAGTCAGCGAGGCTATGGGCGTGCTGATCGCCAACGATCTCATCGCTGAGGGCGTTAAGACCGACGCACAGATCCTCACCGAGATGATTCCTTCTCTGCACACCGGACTTACCTCCGGCGGCTTCTTGAAGGGTACTGCCGTAGAGGCATCCGGCAACATCACCGAGGGCTATAAGGCACTCAACGGTACCGGCTACGCCTTCATTATGAAGAACGGCGAGGCAAGCCTGCTGGCCATCGTGAACGCCGTAGGTACCTGCAAGCTCTACGACACCACCGGCGCAGACGTTACCGAGGCCAACACCGCTTTGGTAGAAGAGGCTGTTGCCGCAGCGGCTTTGCAGGACTTCAGTGCTGATGCACAGAATATGCTGACCGCTACCTACGCCGATGCAACCGAGATCACTCCCGTGACCTTCACCACCTTCGGCAACGTGGTTTACGCCGCTTCCTTCGTAACCGGCGAGAACACCTACTACGCATTCTACTCCCGTCCCTTGACTTATGAGGACAGCGCAATGGCTATCTGCACCGTTCTGGATGCAAACGGCGCCATCGTTTCTCAGGACATCAAGGAATTCCTCTTCGGCCACGGCGTTGAGTATCTGCCCGCATACGGCTCCGGCTACGGCGATACCGGCTCCGACGTCTTCAAGGGCTACGAGGGTCAGTTCGCCGGCATCACCTCCGGCACTGTTTCCGATGAGCTTCTGGTCAGCGGCGCAACCGTTTCTTCTACTGCTGTGAAGCTGGCAACTCAGGACGTCTTCGCGGCGTTTGAATCTATTCAGATCGGAGGAGAACAGGAATGAAAAAGACTAAGGTTTCCTATTTGCTGAGAGGCACCCCCTCTGCATTGCTGATGCTGGGCGCGGGCTTCGTAATGGCATCCAGCGCGGACATCCGTGCGGCTCTGGGTATGGGCGCGGCAGTATTGCTGGCGTTGCTCTTCTCTTCCGTGGTGATCTCCGCTCTGCATAAGATCATTCCCGCTTATGCAAAAATGCCCGCTTACCTTTTGATCATCACCGGCTTCGTTTCCTTGATCGCTATGGTCATGGAGGCACACTTCCCCGTAGTGGTGGATATGCTGGGCGTGCATCTGGCTACCCTTTCCGTCAGCGCGGTGATCTACCGCGACGCGGAGGAGGTTGCAGACCATAACGGCGAGGGCACTTCCATCAAGACTGCCATCGTAACCGGTCTGTTCTTCACCGTGATGATGGTTCTCTGTGCCTTGGTCCGTGAGGTTCTTGGCAACGCAACCATCTGGGGTCAGCCCATTGAATTCTTGCAGGACTATAAGATCTCCGCTTTGGCAGGCGCCTTCGGCGGTTATCTGGTTCTTGCCATCGTGATGGCAGTGGTGAACAAGATCACCGGTCTGCATCATCACTTGGACGAAAACAATGATCAGGAGGGAGATTGCTAAATGGAACTGAACGTAATTCTCGGGATCCTGCTGGCAGGTATCCTTTCCAACAACTATGCGTTGCTCCACTTCCTGGGCACCGGTGCCGTTCTGGAAAATGAACGCTCCACCAAGAGATCCTTGGTGCTGGGCTTGGGCACCACTCTGGTAATGGTTCTGTCCACCCTGATCTCCTGGCCTGTAAACAACTACCTGCTGGAGAAGGCTCCCTACTTCCGCACCATGGCTTTCGTTGTGATCGTTTTGGTAGTGGTTGAGGTTCTTCACCTGGTTGGTAAGAAGGTGCTGGACGATTACTGCAGAGCAGACTTCCTGAAGTTCGCCATCAACGGCGCAGTTTTGGGTCTCTGCCTCCACAACGTGGAGCATTCCTACGTGGAAGCACTGATCACCGCGGCTGCAGTGGGTATCGGCTTTATGCTGACCATGACCCTCTACGCAAAGCTGAAGGACATCCACGTGGATGAGGAAGCGATCCCCGCTCCCTTCCGCGGCCTGCCCATCGCTCTGCTCACCGCAGGCATGATCGTGCTGGCGCTCCTCGCTCTCCAGTTTAAGTTCTGATGAAGAAAAACGATTGGATCCTGATAGCGGCAATCCTCGCTGTGGTTCTGGTTGCGTTTCTTGCAGTGAATTTCTTCAAAGAAGACGGTGCCTACGTGGTCGTCCGCGTGGACGGCAAGGAGGTCGCCAAGTATAGCTTGTCCGAAAACGGAGAATATCCCCTCAACGGCGGAACCAATATTCTCTGTATCCAAGACGGCAAGGCGTACCTCACCTCCGCCACTTGCCCCGATCACCTTTGCGTGAATCAAGGGAAGATCGATCAAAGCGGCGAGACCATTACTTGCCTGCCCAACCGTCTCACCGTTACGGTTTATGGTGCCGAGACAAACGACGTGGAGCTGGTAGGCTGATACAAAAGAAAGGAAAGGGTATATGAAAACAAAAAAGGTTGCCTTTTTGGGGCTATGCATTACCCTTGCTATGATCCTTTCCTTTGTGGAAAGTCAGATCCCCGTTTCCGTTGCCATCCCGGGCATCAAGCTTGGCTTGCCCAATTTGGTGATGACCTTCCTGCTTTACAAAGTGGGCTGGAAGGATACGGTGATCGTCAGCTTGATCCGCATTGTGCTGATCTCCATGCTGTTCGGTAACATCCAGACCTTGACCTTCAGCGTGGCAGGCGCCATCGTGAGCCTGCTGGGCATGATCCTCTTGAAGAAGATCGATCGATTCTCCTGCGTTGCGGTGAGTGTCACCGGCGGCGTGCTTCACAACGTGGGGCAGATCATTGCCGCTTGTCTGTGGACACAAACCGCCCAGATTGCCTTCTACCTTCCCATGCTGCTGTTCAGCGGCACGGTGGCAGGTGCCGTGATCGGGCTTCTGGCAGGGTTGATGCTGAAACGGTTCGAGAAGTGGAAGCTTTAAGGCCGTAAACGGTAAAACGAAATAACAATAAACGGCGGAACGGATTTCCCACAGAAATTCCTTTTCGCCGTTTTTCTCTTTTGCTCTTGCATTTATACCCGGGTTCTGTTATAATAGTTCCATCTGTGTGAAAGGAGGGAAGCCCCTTGAAGATTGTTGATCTGAACCACCCCCACCGTGAACTCCCCGTAACAGCCTGCGGCTTGGTGCTGGGGAACTTTGACGGTGTGCATCGCGGCCATGCGGCGTTGATCGAGGAACTGAAGCGTCAAAACGAAAAGTTATCCACCCCTTTGGCCTTGGGTGCTTTCTGCTTCGAACGGCATCCGTCCTTTTATTTCGGCAAGCCCAGTCCTCTTTTGTGCAGCAATGAGGAGAAGATGGAGCAATTCCGCAAAGCAGGATTGCAATTCGTGATCTGGGGGGATTTTGCAGAGCTGAAGGATCTGTCTCCCCGCGAGTTTGTCACGGAGTTCCTTTGGAACACCTGCGGATGCCGTATGGCGGTCTGCGGCTTCAATTTCACCTTCGGCAAGAAGGGGGCAGGTACCCCCGAGGATCTGATCCGATTGTTCGCCGAGGCAGGGGATGGTATTGTCTCCGTGGTGCCCCCGGTCACCGACGAGGGTGCGTCCGTCAGCTCCACCTCCATCCGCAACCTGCTGGAGAAAGGCGACCCCGCTCACGCCGCACGGCTTTTGGGGCGACCCTTTACCGCGGAATGTAGAATCGTGGAGCAAAGCCGCGGGGAAGTGATCCTTGCGTTTCCCGCAAACGGCGTGATCCCCGGCGATGGCAATTATCGGGTGCAGGCAAAGATCGGGGAAGACGTGTATGAAAGCTCAGCCCGTGTAGACACCTCCTGCACGCTTTTACTCCCCACGACTGTGGAACTGCCTTCAAACGGAAACATTACCCTCGCGTTCCTTACAAAGCTTTAAATACACCAAGGCTTCGCCGTGTTTTGTCCATGGCGGAGCTTTTTTGATAAGAAAAAAAGGGTTGCCGTAAGGGCAACCCGTGTGTGTAACGATTACATTTTAGCCAGATTTTGCAGCTTCTCGCGAATCTTGATGCTCTGAGGACAGATGCCCTCACACTTCCCGCAGGAGATACAATCGCTTGCCTTGACTTCAAAGGAAGCAAGCTTTTCTGCGGTTTCTTTTTTGGTCGTCCGCGCCAGAGCGTACTCGTTGTACACCGCAAACAGATCCGCGATGGGAACGTTCTTGGGGCAGACCTCTGCGCAGTATCTGCACTTGGTGCAGGGGATCTGATTGTACTGGCGGATGATCTCTCTGGCCTTGTCGGTGGCCGCCAGCTCCTGCTCATTCAGCGGAACGAAGGGATGCATGGTCTTGATGTTGGATTCCATCATCTCCATGTTGCCCATGCCGGAAAGCACCATAAACACCTCGGGATAGCTTGCGGCGTATCTCAACGCGTAGGAAACGGGAGCCGCATCCCCCAAGGCCGCGAATTCTTTTTCCGCTTCGGGCGGGAGGTTCACCAAGGCGCCGCCCTTTACGGGCTCCATGACGATTACCTTTTTGCCGTGCTTGGCGGCAACGTCGTAGCACTTCTTGCTCTGTACTGCGGGATCGTCATAGTCAAGGTAATTGATCTGCAGCTGAACAACCTCCACCTGGGGCTGTTCGGTGAGGATCATATCCAAAATATCCGCCGTATCATGGAAGGACAAGGCAATGTGCTTTACCTTTCCCTCGGCCTTTAACCGGTTCACGATCTCAAAGGTGTTGCAGTTCTTGTGCTTCTGATAGGAATTGCGGTTGAGGGCGTGGAACAGATAAAAATCGAAATATTCCACTCCGCAGATCTCCAACTGCTGTTCAAACAAGGGAAGCACTTCCTCCTCGGTCTTGAAGAACCAATCGGAAAGCTTATTGGCGAGAATATAGCGGTCTCTGCTGTAACGGGAGGTCAGGCAAGCCTTTACCGCCTTTTCACTTTTCCCTTCAATATAGCCGTGAGCGGTGTCAAAATAGTTGAACCCCGCTTCAATAAAGGTGTCCACCATGCGGTTTACCTGCGCCAGATCCACCTCGCCGTCCACCATGGGCAAACGCATACAGCCAAAGCCAAAATTACGCTTTACGTTCTCAAACATATACTGCCTCCAATATCATCGGTAAAAATTTCTCTTCCCGCATAGAATAGCATATTTTCTTCT
>JAFYNA010000001.1 GCA_017549925.1 Clostridia bacterium
GAAGGAGTCCATCGAGGGAGATGAGATCGCTCTGGAGGGCGTAGAAACACCTCTGGTGGTGGGCAAGGACGTGCGCATCGGCGAGGGCTGCCGCATCGGCACGGTACGGTACAGCGGCGTGCTGGAGGTGTCGGAAAACGCCGCGGTGGAGAACCAAGAATTTATTGGATAAAAGATACGCAAGGAGGTACCTTTTTCAAAAGGTGCCTCCCTCATTTCGTTTACCGTATAAAATTCGTTCTCGCTTTGGTTTGCTCGGGAGGGGTGATCCCCTGCTCTTTTCCTGCTTGAATGCATTTTAGCATCCACGCCATGTTGTTACCCAGATTCTCCATAACGGCCATGCCTTCCGCATCCTGCAGGGCGTCTTCCCCATTGGCACCGAACACGTTGTTCCAATAGGTAGAGGACACCACGGGCATAGAGGAGATGGTGAAGTACTTGTTCAGCACGTCAAAGGCCGCCTCGGTTCCTCCACGGCGGGCAACCGCCACGGAAGCCCCCGGCTTGAACAGGAACGCCGATTTCCCACTGTAAAAGGCGCGATCCAAGAAAGACAGGATCCTGCCCGAGGGATGGGCGTAGTATACGGGCGTGCCGAACACAAAGCCGTCGGCCTGCTTTGCCTTCTCCACGAACTCGTTGACGGCGTCGTCTATCACGCATTTACCAAGCTTGACGCACTGCATACAAGCCATGCAATCGGAGATGGGCTTGGGGCCGATCTGACAGATCTCCGTTTCGATGCCCCTGGCTTCCAAAGCGGAAGCAACCTTGGAAAGGGCAGTGTAAGTGGTTCCTTTGGGATGGACACTTCCGTTTAATAACAATACCTTCATATAAAGTCTCCTAACCCCAAAACACATGGAATGTGTTTTGGCAATAAGATTTTCTTGGAGGGCACGGGAACCTTCTTTTTTCCAAAAGAAGGTTCCCGTAAATCTTCTTATTATCCTCTGTCCATAGCCGTTACGCCGGTACGGGCGATCTCAACGATGCCGTAGGTCTTCATCATGTCGAAGAAGGACTCCAGCTTGGAGCGGTCTCCGCAGATCTCAAATACCAAGGTCTCGGGTGTGACGTCCAGCGTGCGGGCGCGATAGATCTCCGCAACCCCCATAACGGCAGTGCGGTTGGTATCGTTGGCACGCACCTTGACCAAGAACAGCTCGCGACAGACGGCATCCTCCTTCAGCTCCTCCACGGAGATCACGTCCACCACCTTGCGGAGCTGGCTCTTGATCTGGGTGATGATCTGGGCATCTCCGATGCACTCAATGGTCATGCGGGAGACGGCGGGATTTTCCGTTTCGCCAACGGTCAAGCTTTTGATATTGTAGCCGCGGCGGGCGAATAGCCCGGAAATGCGGGTCAAAACGCCTACGCAGTTATTAACAAACACAGATAAAACGTGGCTCTGTTCCATAATTATGTCCTTCAACTTTCTGTCTGAACTTCAATAAAGCAAACGCCCTTTTGCGTCCGCGCCTCTTCCAGCATAGCGGGCAGGCTCTCGGCATCCCCGGAACGCACGAAGGGTACGCCCATGGCGGTGGCAACTGCGGGAAGATCCATGGGAGCGGTCTCCACCAGCACGTGCTTGCCTCCGTAATCCCGATCCTGCAGGTCGCGGATCATCCCCAGGCGGCGGTTGTTGAACACGATCTGGGTGATGGGAAGCTTGTACCGTACGGCGGTGGAAAGCTCCTGCATATTCATAGCGAAGCTTCCGTCCCCTGCCAAGTTCACCACGCAGTTGTCCGTGGCAATGGCGGCTCCGATGGCGGCGGGCAATCCGAAGCCCATGGTGCCCAAGCCACCGCTGGTGATAAAGCGACGGGGGTGCAGGATGGGCAGGCTATGGCAGGCCTTGACCTGATGCACACCCACCTCTGTGGTAAAGATGGCATTGGGGAAAGCACCGAAAATTTGGGTATACAGGGGATCTCTGGGAACGTTGTCCGGATAGATGCGGAGGGTTTTTTGGTTCAGGCGCGGCAGGAGAGATGTCAAAACAGCGGAAAGATCTCCTACCACTGCGGAATAGGCGGGCAGGTTCTTGCCGATCTCCGCCTCATCGATATCTAAATGCAAGATCTTGCAATCGGGAGAGCTGCCGCGGATATTCTGGAGCATTCGCTCGGAAAAGCGCAAGCCCGCACCGATAAACAGATCACAATCGCTCAAAGCGGCAGTTACGCTGGGGTTGGGCTGTAAGCCCGCCAGGCCCAGATATTGGTCATCATCCTGGGGGAACCCGCCGATGCCCATGGCGGTGGTCATCACCGGTGCGCCCAGCCGCTTGGCAAAGGCGTAGGCCCCTTCGGCGGCATTTGACGCGATCACTCCCCCGCCCAAGCAAAGCAAGGGCTTGGAGGAAGCGTTGATCAGCTCCGCCGCTTCCGAAAGAGACTCTTCCGCGGGAAGAGGAATGGGAGACGCCGCAGGCTTTGCGGGAGTGTATTTGGCACATTCCTCAAACACGTTTTTGGGAATATCCACCAGCACGGGTCCTCTTCGCCCGGACATGGCGGTTTGGAAAGCGAAGCGCAGGGTTTCTGCCAGCCGATCCACGGATCGGACGATGAAATTGTGCTTGGTGATGGGCATGGTCACGCCGTAGATGTCAATCTCCTGGAAAGCATCCCTGCCCAAAAGCTCCAAGGGCACGTTGCCTGTAATGGCAACCAAGGGGGTGCTGTCCATATACGCGTTGGCAAGACCCGTGACCAGGTTGGTGGCGCCGGGACCCGAGGTAGCGATCACAACGCCTGCCTTTCCCGTAGCGCGGGCATAGCCCTCGGCGGCATGGGCACAGAACTGCTCGTGGCAGTTGGTGTACAGCTTGAGATTCCGCTTGCCCTGCAAGGCATCCAAAAGGGAAAGGATGGTTCCGCCCGGGTAGGCGAAGACGGTATCGATATGCTGTTCTTTTAAGACCTTTGCGATGATCTCCGCACCTTTCATAAAGCAGACTCCTTTCGTTCAATGAGGATATGATAACACGGCGGCGGCAAAAAAGCAAGTAGAAAAGCAAAAAAAGCCTCCGAAAAGGCTTTTCTTGTCCCGAGATCAATAAATCTGACTTACAATTTATAAGTTGATTAGTTTGCTCTCTTTGCTGCGAAACACTCGCTGCAAAGTACCGGTCTGTCGGTCGACGGCTGGAAAGGAACTCTCGCTACTTTACCGCAGTTGGCGCATACGGTCTCGAACATCTCTCTGGGCGCTCTTGCAGCGTTCTTCTTTGCGTCTCTGCAAGCTTTGCATCTCTGAGGCTCGTTCTGGAAGCCCTTTTCAGCATAGAATGCCTGCTCACCGGCGGTGAACACGAATTCGTTACCGCAGTCTTTGCAAACCAAAGTCTTGTCTTCGTACATTTGCTTACTCCTTGTAGAATTTTTATAATACTCTCGGGTCAACCGAAGAATATTAGCAGGGGGGATCATCCCAAAAGCTTCTTCAGCTTTCTGCGGATGCGGCAGATCGCATTGGCAATGCTTTTTTCCGTCTTGCCCATGACACGGGCGATGTCTGCGTAGGAGCGATCGCTGAGATACAACTCAAAAACGGAACGCTCATACCCCGAAAGCCGGGAAAAAACACGCTCATAGAGCAACGAAATGCTCTCACGATCCAAAAGATCGCTTTCCGGCGAACTGCCGGAGACCAGCTCTGTGTCGTCCAGAGGAACCACGTCGCCATTCTGCTTCCGCAGGCGGCGTGCCGCGCTGATCACGCTGTGACAGATACAGGAGGAAGCATAGGTTGCAAACGCCGAGGAGACTCCGTCGTAGGTGCGGACGGCCTTCAGCAGACCAACCAGACCCTCTTGATAAAGATCCTCCTCGTCGGCGGCGGAAATAAAGGATGCGGAATGAGAGATATGCCAATATACCAAACGCTTGTAGGAATCTACCAGAGCGGCAAAGGCCTCTCCGTCACCCAAGCGCGCGCGGGCGATCAGCCGTGCCTCATCAGCAACAGCCTGCCCTATTCCGGAATCGGAAAACATCTTCAAAGGCGCACCACCGATCTTACTGCAATATGGAAATATTCCATACTACATTCATTCATTATACACAATTTTTTATTTTTGTCAACAGTTTTTGGAATTTTCTTTGGATTTTTTGTTAAATTCAACAGTTTTTAAATTTCTTTTTGGTCAGAAATCGCAAAAAGAATTTGACGCATGGCCTCCGTTTTCCCCGCAATATCCTTTGCCAAAGCCAGCTGACAACGCCCACGAAGCAAATTATGCTTAGCTTTTCGGCATCTGAAATACACGTCTCCCTCCAGGTAATCCGTAAAGAATCGTGCCGCCAGCTCCAGGGTGATGATCAACACCCCTTCGGGCAAAGTAACCAATTCCGTTTTTGTGATATTGCCCAAAAGCGGTCGGAGAAAGCCTTCTGCCAGCCGCGCAAAGCGAGAAAGACTTAAGGAAACCCGTGAAAGCTCCTCCTCGTCCTCTGCCGCAGTGTTGCAGGCAAAGCGTACCGCATCGCCGAAATCGTGAGCCATATAGCCGGGCATCACCGTATCCAGATCCACCACCGCCAAGGGTGCGTGAGTCTTTGCATCAAGCATCACGTTGTTGCACTTGGTATCGTTATGCACCACCCGCAGGGGCAATTCTCCCGCGCGATGGAGAGCTTCCAGAAGAGAAACGTGTTCCTCCATGGAAAACAGGTAGGCAAGCTCCTCCGCCACCTCTGCCCTTCTGCCAAACGAATCTCTCGCGGCGGCCTCCCGCAGGGCGGCAAACCGACGGGGCGTGTTATGGAACTCCGGAATGGTGTAGTGAAGCGTCTCCGCAGGGAAATCCAAAAGCTGTTTTTGGAACTCCCCGAAGGCGTAGCCCATGCCGTACAGGATCTCCTCGTCTGCGGTATCCATGCAGCAGGAATCATACACGTAGGAAAGAACCCGCCAATACTCCCCCTCGGGGCTTTGGTAAAAGAAGGATCCGTCCGTTCTGCGGTAAAGGTGCATCACCTTGCGGCGGAGATCCCTCTCTCCCGCTTGCAAAAGCTTCTTCTCGATATGAGAGGTAACGGCGTAGGCGTTTTCCGCCACGCAGCGAGGGTTTTGGAACACCCGGTGGTTCAACCGCTGGACGGTGTACTCCTTGCGAAGCCCCTCTGCGGTGCGGGTGCCCAGAAAGTAGGTATCGTTGATATTCCCCGCCTTTGCTACACGGTAGTCCTCTATCGTGCCCTTGAGGCGGAATTCCCGTATCAATATGCGAAAGATTGACAGTAAGTCTTGCTCGGTCAAGGCAAAAAACTCCCCCGAGGAAGCTTCTTACAGCTTCCCTATAAAATAATGGGGATCCTCACGGTACTTTGCGTCTGCCTTCTCCCACAGAGCGGTTGCCCGCATCAAGTGGCACTGAGCGGAAAGGATGTTGCCTTTTTGCAGTTCTTTTTCGTTCAGAACGTCCTCCATACGGCGGTACGCCTGGTAAACGCCCTTGAAATCGTGGGCGTAGCAGGGCTGCTGATAGCTGCTTCCGTCCTCACGGATCATGGTATAGGTGTAGCAGTTCTCAAAGAGATAGTCCGGGCGGGAAAGCTCCTCGATGGCGTGCATAGAGGTGTTGCAGTTGGTGCCGCACCCCAGGAAGAGAACGCTGCCGTCCAGCTCCATCACCCGATGGAAGGGAGAATTGCTTCCGCAGGGAGTGTCGTCCAGGTGATGCCCTCCTACCACGGCATCCCGCATCTCGCCGATGGCGGCGCAGGAATGGGTGGGACAAAGACTTCTGCGAACCTCCTCGGAATAGGTGCGGAAGAATTCGGGAATGGCACCTACGTTGGAAGGGGTGTTCTTCACGTCAAAGGTAAGAGAACGGGTGGGCCCGCAATGCATATAGCTGAGGGTGGGGAACACCAAGGTGCCGTGGTCACCCAATGCCAAGCGCAAGCCGTCGATCACGTCCTTGGGGGTAAGCCCTTGTCTGTCCATGGACTTCAAGGAGGAATGCACCAGAAGAACGCTTCCCTCCCGCACGCCCAAGGCGCGGGCATCTGCGGCGATCTGCTTTACGAATTCGTTCATACTTTAAGTATCCTTATAAATTTTAGTGGTTCCTCCGGGTACCGTTACGTCTCCGCGGAGGGTATCCCCCGTCAGCAGATCGGTAACGTTCTCGGAAAAGGTACATACGTAATTTGTCTCGGAAAGGTTGCAAACCACCGTCAGCTTCCCCTCTTCGGAGAAGCGGGTGAAAACAAAGAGTCCTTGCTGTGCGTTCAACACCTGAAAGCCCTCTGCGCCGAAAAGTTTTTCTCTTCCTCTGAGACGGTTCACCCTGCGGAAGGCATCGTGAAGCGCTCCGTCAATGGCGTGCCAAGGGAAGGGACGGCGGTTGAAGGGATCGTGATAGCCCTCCATACCCGCTTCATCCCCGTAATAAATACAAGGAACGCCAGGCAGGCAGGCCAAAAGAGTGTATCCGCAGATCAGCAATTTCACGGCTTTTTCCCGTTGTTCCGCCGTCATACGGCGGAAGGCAAGCACCTCGTTGGCCTCGCCAAGATCTCCCTCGCCTCCCAGCACCGTAAGAATACGCTCGGTATCGTGAGTCCCGATACTATTCATGGTATGCAGAAGGGCTTTGGGAGGATAATGCTGATGTAAGGTCTCGGTGACCTCCCGCAGAAGGGAGGGATCGCCGTATTTTAAGAAATGGATCAGCCCGTTGCGGAAGGGGTAATTCATTACCCCGGAAAGCTGTTTGCCTCTGAAATACCGTTTTCTGCGGTCGTAGGCGATCTTATTGGAGGCATCCTCCCACACCTCGCCGATGATTACGGCGTCAGGCTTTGCCGTCTTCACTGCAGAGACGATCTCATCCAGAAAATCGCATTCCAGCTCGTCCACCACATCCAGACGGTAGCCGTCGATGCCCAAAGCCATGTACTTGGGAATAACCTGCTCGCAGATGAAGGAGCGGAATTCCTTGCACTTTTTGGGTTTGGGGAGGTTCTTGATCCCCCACCAGCTCTCGTAGTCGTCACGAGTCTGCCCAAAGGTAAACCAAGGGTAATAGGGAGATTCCTTGGACTGGTATGCGCCAAGGGACTGATACTTGCCGTAGCGGTTGAAGTACACGCTGTCATCCCCCACGTGGTTGAACACGCCGTCCAGAATAATACGGATGCCCAGGGAATGGGCCTTCTCCACCAGCTCGGTGAGGGCTTTTTCTCCGCCGAAGGTGGGATCTACGGTAAGGTAATCCCCGGTGTCGTACTTGTGGTTGGAATAGGCGTCGGCAATGGGGCTGAGATACAGCACGGTGACGCCCAGATCCTTGAGATAGCTGAGCTTATCCGCCACGCCGTAAAGATCCCCGCCGAAGTGGGTGTTGTTGGGGAAGGCCTGCCCGTTGACGGGAGGATATTCCGGTACGCCGTTTTCCCAATCCTCGTTGTACAGAGCATCGGTACGGCGCATGGATCTGCCGCTTTTGCAGAAGCGATCCACGAAAATGTGATAAAAAACGCCTCTTGTCAGCCAATCGGGAGCGGGATACTGCTCCTTGTAAACGGTAAGCTGAAACTCGTTTTCGAAGCGATGGGAAAAGGCAAGATGAGAGCGATCGCAAACGGTGTACAGTCTCCCCTCTGAGGTCTCTGCCTCAAAATGGAAGAAGAACAGACCGTCCCCTTCGGGGGCGATCTCCCGAGTATCCACCGTCACGCTGTAAACAAAGCTCTCCCCTTCCATTTCCAGGAAAGGCGCTTCCCTTACGAGAAGCACCTTTTCATCGTTGCCCAAATAAAATTTGACTTGGGAAGCCTCCGCCATGCCCAGACGGATCTCCACCCCTTCCCCAAAGGGAACGGTATAAGAGCCCGTGGGCTTACCGCCGATCAGAACCCGCAGAAAGGCGCACTTCATACGTTCTTGACAGGCTTGATACCCCAGATGTTCTCCGCGTACTCACGGATACTGCGGTCTGCGGCAAAGAAGCCTGCCTTGGCGATGTTGGTAAGAGACATCTTGTTCCAGTGGTCACGGTCTGCATACGCCGCCAGCATACGGTCGTGGGCGTCTGCGTAGTAGCTGTAATCCGCCAGACACATGAAGGGATCGGAAACCCCGTGGGAATACAGCAGATATCTGGCGATGTCCGCGAAGGATCTGCCCGCATAGCCTACCTGCATACTGTCGATGGCACGCTTCAGGTTGGGGTTTGCATTATAATACTCGGAGGAAGAATAGCCCTTGCGCCACAGCTCCTCCACCTCTTCTGCGGTATGACCGAAGATGAAGATATTGTCCTTGCCCAGCAGAGAAGCCATCTCCACGTTGGCACCGTCCAAGGTACCGATGGTGAGGGCACCGTTGATCATGAACTTCATGTTGCCGGTACCGCTGGCCTCCTTACCTGCCAGAGAGATCTGCTCGGAGATCTCTGCGGCGGGCATCAGATGCTCTGCCAGAGTGACGTTGTAGTTTTCCAAGAATACTACGCGGAGCTTCTTGCGGATGATGGGATCCTTCTCGATCTCCGCGCCCACGTAGCAGATCAGACGGAGAATATCCTTGGCCAGATAGTAGCCGGGAGCCGCCTTCGCCGCGAAGAGGAAGGTCTGGGGCTGGATCTCCATGCCCGGGTTCTCCTTCAACTGCTGATACAGATCGATGATGTGGATAGCATTGAGCAGCTGACGCTTGTACTCGTGGAGACGCTTTGCCTGCACGTCGAAGATGCTGTCGGGATCCAGCTGGATGCCCTTGGTATCCTTGATATACTTGGCAAAATCGGTCTTATTCTGCTTCTTGATCTTTTCCAAGCGTTCCAAAACGGAAGCATCCTCTGCGAAGGCCAAGAAGTTCTCCAGCTCCGCAGGGTTCTTGCGATAGCCCTTGCCGATGCATTCATCCAGCAGGGAGGCAAGACGGGGGTTGGAGTAGCACAGCCACTTGCGGTGTGCGATGCCGTTGGTCACGTTGGTAAAGCGTTCGGGATACATATCGTTGTAATCCTTGAAGACGGTAGTCTTGAGGATATCGGAATGCAAGCCGGAAACGCCGTTGATATGATGGGAGCCGATGACGGACAGGTTTGCCATGCGCACCATGCCGTGACCGAGAATGGACATTCTGCCCACCTTGTCCCAATCGCCCATGAAGGTCTCCCAGGCTTCCTTGCAGAAGCGCTCGTTGATCTCCTTGATGATGGAGTGAATTCTGGGGAGTTTGATGGCAAACAGGTTCTCGTTCCACATCTCCAGTGCCTCGGGGAGGACGGTGTGGTTGGTATAAGAAACGGTAGCCGTGGTGATCTCCCAAGCCTTCTCCCAAGAGAAGTGGTGCTGATCCATCAAAATACGCATCAGCTCGGGAACTGCCAGTGCGGGATGGGTATCGTTGATGTGGATGGACACCTTGTCGGCAAGGTTCTCCAAGGTCTTATACTGAGCCAGATGGTTGCCCAAAATGTTCTGCAGGGATGCAGAAACCAGGAAATACTGCTGGGAAAGGCGCAGAAGCTTCCCCTCGTGGTGGTTGTCTGCGGGATAAAGCACCTTGCAAAGGGTATCCGCCATGGTGCTTTCCTCCAGAGCCTTGATGTACTGACCCTGGGAGAAGGCCTTCATGTCGAAGCCGTCCTTATCCTTGGCCTTCCAAAGACGGAGGGTGTTGACGGTATCCGTTCCGCCGCCGGTGATGAACATATCGTAGGGAACTGCCTCGATCTCGTCGCAGTTCTCGTGGATCACGTGGCAATGACCCTCTCTCCACTCCTCGCGGACGGTGCCGCCGAAGCGAACGGTGACCTTTTTGTCCTGTCTGGGAACCAGCCAGCAGTTGCCGTCGGGAAGCCAGATATCGGGAAGCTCAAGCTGCTCGCCGTCTACGATACGCTGCTTGAACAGACCGTACTCGTACAGAAGAGAGAAGCCCTTGGCGGGATAGTCCTGAGAGGTAAGAGCGTCCAGGAAGCAAGCGGCAAGTCTGCCCAAGCCGCCGTTGCCCAAGCCGGGATCCGGCTCCAGCTCGTAGATTTCGTTCAAAGAGAAGCCGTGCTTCTTCAATGCCTTGCGATAGATCTCCTCGATCCCAAGGTTACAAAGGTTCAGCTTCAGGGTACGACCCATCAGAAATTCCATGCAAAGATAGAATACCTGCTTGGAAGCCTGCTCTTTGGATTTTTGAATCAGCTCCTTGTTGCGGGAGCCCAGCAGGTCGCGGACGGACAATACCACCGCCTGATACATCTGCTGAGGGGTTGCCTCCTCCGGTGCGATACCGAAGTAGCGGGAAAGCTTGTTGAGCAGTGCTTCGTCCACCGAAGCCTGTTTGATCTGTTGTGCCATGAAATGGTGTCTCCAAGATGTTTCTTAAGAAATAAATATATCTTAATCCGCAGGGGCAAAAAGCATTGTTTGCATACGGTTTTAAGCGAAAGTAAAAAAGGGGGACGGGGAGGAGCCTTCCTTGCGCAAAGAAGACTTCTCCCCCGTTGATTTTGGGTCAGTGACTTAAATAGAACGGTAAAGCTCGGTATACTTCCCTGCGGAAACGTCCCAGGAGAAGTCGGTAAGCATAACGCGGCGCACCAGCTTCTTCCACGCGGCCTTATCGGCGTAGCAGTTCAGCGCGTTCCGCAATGCGCACAGCATATCCCATGCGCTGTAAGATGCAAAGGTGTATCCGTTGCCGCCGCCTTCGCAGCCGGCATCCTTAATGCTGTCGTATAAGCCGCCGGTCTCGTGGATCACGGGAACGGTGCCGTAACGGGAGCAGATCATCTGCGCCAAGCCGCAGGGCTCGGTGCGGGAGGGCATCAGGAAGATATCCGCGCCCGCATAGATCTGCTTGGCAAGGGTCTGGTCAAAGCGCAAAAGCACGCGGCAGTTCTCGGGATGGCGCTCTGCCAAGTGCCAGAAATAATCCTCGTAGTAGAAGTCGCCCTTGCCCAAAAGGATGAGCTGGACGTTCTCCTGCAGCAGATCGTCTGCCGCAAGGGTCAAAAGATCCAAGCCCTTGGAATCCACCAAACGGGTGATCATAGCCACCACGGGCTTATCGGGATCTACGGGAAGCCCAACGGATCTCTGCAGCTCCGCCTTACAGACCGCCTTGCCCGCCATCTTGTTCACGTGGAAGGAAGCGGGAAGCTCGGTGTTCTTGGAGGGGCTGTAATAGTCTCTGTCGATACCGTTCAAGATGCCGGAAAGCTTGCCCTTGAACATCTTCAGGATGGGATCCAGTCCGTGAGAGAACTTGGGGCTCAAGATCTCCTCTGCGTAGGTGGGGCTGACGGTGGTCACCTTGTCGGCGCAGATAATGGCGCCCTTCATCAGGTTGATACAGCCGCCGTACTCCACGATTTCGTGATCGGAGGGCATCAGGTCAAACACGTCGGACAAGGAATCCAAGCCGAACTTGCCCTGGTACTGGATGTTATGGATGGTGAATACGGTGCGGATGGAAGAATAGCCCTCCATGAAGCCGTATTTACGCTTGAGATAGATCACCGCAAGGGCGGCCTGCCAATCGTGGGCATGAAGCACGTCGGGGAAGAAATCCAGATCGGGCAACAGCTCCACCACGGCGCGGCAGAAGAAGGCAAAACGCTCGCCGTCGTCAAACTCGCCGTACAAAGCACCGCGCTTGAAGTAATACTCGTTATCGATGAAATAATAGGTGACGTTGCGATACACCGCAGAGAACACGCCGCAATACTGGTTTCTCCAGTTCAAGGCCACGGTTCTGCTGGTCAAGAAGGTCAGCTTCTCACGCCAAGCGGCATCCATGGTGCCGTAAAGAGGCATGATCACACGGATATCGTCCTCGGGGTTCTGATTTTTCAGAGCCGCGGGCAGAGAGCCGATAACGTCGGCAAGTCCGCCGGAGGCGGCAAAGGGAGTGGACTCCGATGCTACGTATAAAATCTTCATAAAACGCTCAGATCCTTTTCGTTAAACTTCGGTGGACTTCTCGATATAGAAGGGACGGCTCTCGTGGCCGGACAGCACTCTGCCGTCGCGGATGGTAACGCCCTTATCGGTGACCACGCAATTCATGTATACGTTGTTGCCCACGTAGGTATCCTGCATCAAGATGCAGTTCTCCACGCTGGTGTTCTTTCCTACGTGAACGCCGCGGAAGATGATGGAGTTCTCAACGATACCCTCGATGACACAGCCGTCTGCGATGAGAGAATTCTTCACCATAGAGTTGGCGGCGTATACGGTGGGAGCGGAGTTCTGCACCTTGGTCAGCACGGGACGGTTCTTCTGACGGAACAACGCCTCCTGCACGTCGCCGGTGAGCAGATCCATATTGCGGCGGTAATACTCCGCAAGGTTGCGAACCGTCTCGCAATAGCCCTCGTAGCGGAAGATGCGGAAAAGGTTGGTCGCCGCGCCTCTGGTCAGCACGTCCTTGGCAATGCTGGTATAGCCGTGAGCAAGGGCCTCGGTGAGCTGGGACAGCAGGAACTGGCGATTGATCACCATGATATGGATCTGAATATCCTTCTCGCCGGGAAGGTTATCGTTGTAATTGGTTACGTTTAAAATTCTGCCATCGGCGTCGGAGTTTACGATGCTCACGTCGGAAAGGTCATCCACGGGAGATCTCTTCACCGCAACGGTAGCCACCGCGCCGCTTTCCTTGTGGGCACGGAGCATCTCTGCCAGATCCAGATTGCAGATCACGTCGCAATCGCACAGCAGAACCTCGTCCTCGGTGCATTCGCTGATGAACTGACGGGCACTGATGAGTGCCTCCAAGCGGGAAGCAAACAGGGTGTTGCCGCGGTTTGCAAAGGCAGTGATGAAGGGGGGCAGGATCTTGATACCGCCGTGACGGCGGGCCAGATCCCAATCCTTACCGGTGCCCAGATGATCCATCAGGGACTGGTAGTTATAATGGGTCAGCACGCCCACCTTGGTGATGCCTGCGTTGACCACGTTGGAAAGGGTAAAGTCAATGAGACGGTAACGGCACCCAAAGGGTACGGATGCCATGGTGCGGTCCTCGGTCAGCTCGGGAACACGGCGTTCGTTCAAGCCTGCAAACAGAATGGCAACGGTGCTCATACGGTCTCCTCCTTTTCGGTCATTGCATCCAGCTCGGTCTTGCCGAAGCGGATATCGTCGGGGATCACAGCCCCTGCGGGAATATTCAGCCAGCCGCCCACCAGGGTGATGCCTGCGGACTCGCCGATAGGCTTACCGATAACGGCGTTCTCCCCTACGTTGGTGTTGCTGTCCATCACGGTGTAGTTGATCTCTGCGCCGTCGCCGATGGTAACGTCGTCAAAGATCACGCTGTCTCTTACCACGGCGTTTCTGCCAACCACTACACCGGGAGAGAGAACGCTGTTGATCACGGTGCCGTAGATCTCACAGCCCTCGGTGATCACGGAGTTCTTTACGGAGCCGCCTGCGCCGATGTACTGGGGAGGACGGGCGTTGTTACGGGAATAGATACGCCAAGCGGACTGCAGGGACAGTGCGGGGTTCTCGCCCAGCAGGTCCATATTTGCTTCCCAAAGGCTCTGGATGGTACCAACGTCCTTCCAGTAGCCCTCGAAGCGATACGCAAACAAACGCTCGCCGTTGTTCAGCATGGCGGGAATGATGTTCTTACCGAAGTCATTGGCGGACTCGGGGTTTGCCTCGTCCTCAATGAGGTAGGAATACAGCTTGTCCTTGGAGAAGACGTAAACGCCCATGGAGGCCTGGGTGCTCTTGGGCTGCTTGGGCTTCTCTGCAAACTCGGTAATTCTGCCCTCCGCATCACTGCTCATGATACCGAAGCGGCTTGCCTCCTCCAACGGTACGTCGAAGACGGCAATGGTGCAATCAGCCTTGTTTGCCTTGTGGAACTCCACCATCTTGGAATAATCCATGCGGTAGATATGGTCGCCGGAAAGGATCACCACGTAATCGGGGTCGAACTTGTCGATGAAGTGCAGGTTCTGGTAAATGGCGTTTGCGGTGCCCTTATACCACTCGGAGCGGTTCATCGCCTGATAAGGAGGCAGGGTGGTAGCGCCGCCGTAAGTACGGTCCAGATCCCAGGGCTGACCGTTGCCGATGTACTCGTTCAGCTTCAAGGGCTGATACTGGGTCAGCACGCCCACTGCGTCGATCCCGGAGTTGACACAGTTGGAAAGAGGAAAATCAATGATGCGGTATTTGCCGCCGAAGTTCACAGCGGGCTTTGCAATACGCTCGGTGAGAAGATACAGTCTGCTGCCCTGCCCGCCGGCAAGGAGCATAGCCACAGTTTCTTTCTTTTTTGCCATGGTGATTCCCTTTCGTTCTTGTTGAAATTATTCTTCGGAGGACGCTTCTTCCGGTTGGCTCAGATACACGGTGCCGAAGACGTCTCCATCCTCCTGGTACGGCAACAACTTCTCCCGGAAGGCAAACAGCAATGCCAACGTAAGCCCAACCAAAACGGCGATACCGATGAGCTGGGTCAAGCGGTCGTAGATCTTATCGTTTTTCACAGTGCAAGCCTCCTTCAAGGAAATAGTATATAGACATACCTATACAGGACGGATTATATCACAAATATTCCCGTTTGGCAAGGGGATTTCGGTATTTATTGGCAGGAATCGGTGGAATTTTTCCGACATTTCCCCGCCTTTTTCGTCAAAAATCGTAAAAAGTTGCAGCTTGCGTCGGCTTTCTTTAGAAAAGCGAAAGAAATTTTGGAATTTTCTCGTTTTCCTCTTTACAAAACGGAAAGAATATGTTATACTGACCCGAACGGATTTTGAGGTCCGTTCAATATCCAAACCAGATAGGCTGGGTCCGAGGCATGTTGGGGGCATCCCCATCCGTTCACCGGACCTCCCGCTCGGCTTATCTACAACATTTTTTACGGAGGTGAACACACATGCTTTTGAAGGATGAGAAGCAGCAGATCATCAAGGATTATGCTGTACACGAAGGCGACACCGGTTCCGCAGAGGTGCAGATCGCGATTCTGACCACCAGAATCAAGCAGCTCACCGAGCATCTGAAGGCAAACCCCAAGGATAACCATTCCAGAAGAGGTCTGCACATGATGGTTAGCAAGAGAAAGAAATTCCTCAGCTATCTGCAGAAGAAGGACATCAATCGTTACCGTGCGATCATTGAGAGCCTTGGTCTGAGAAAGTAATTTCCCCCAAGCAACGTGATGCAGGCAATACGGCTCAAAACGTGTTGCCTGCGTTACACCGTATACGTCCGTAGGCCGGTTTATCATTTAGATATCTCCCCGAGGCTGCTCGGAGACGTATCTAAGTGTTAAACTTCGCTTGCGGCACCTAAAAACAATTTTAGAAAGGAAACGCAAAAGATGTTTGAACAGTTCAAAAAATTCGAGTATACCCTTGCCGGCAGACCTTTGGTGATCGAGACCGGTAAGATGGCTCAGCTTGCCAACGGCTCCTGCTTGGTCCGTTACGGTGAGACCGCGGTTCTTTGTACCGCAACCGCTTCCGCTACCCCCAGAGACGGTATCGACTTCCTCCCCTTGGCAGTTGACTAAGAGGAATAGCTCTACTCCGTAGGCCGCATCCCCGGCAGCTGGAACCGCCGCGAGGGCAGACCCACCGAGCATGCCATCCTGGCATCCCGCGTGATCGACCGTCCCATCCGTCCCCTCTTCCCCAAGGATCTGCGCAACGACATCGTTCTCTCTCTGACCGTTATGTCCGTTGATCAGGATTGCTCTCCCGAGATCGCCGCTATGTTCGGCGCTTCCTTGGCTCTGACCATCTCCGACATTCCGTGGAACGGCCCCATCGCAGGCGTGTTCGTAGGTTTGGTTGACGGTCAGGTTGTGATCAACCCCAATGAGGCACAGCGTGCTGTCAGCGATCTGCAGCTCACCGTTGCAGGCTCCGCTAAGAAGGTCGTTATGATCGAGGCAGGCGCCAACGAGGTTGACGACCAGGTAATGTTCGACGCTATCATGCAGGCTCACGAGGAGATCAAGGGTCTGGTAGCGTTCATCGAGTCCATCCGTGCAGAGATCGGCAAGCCCAAGTTTGAATACGCTTCCTGCGAAGTAGACCACGATATGTTCGACAAGATCGAGGCTATGGTTGCAGAGGAGGTTATGGTTGCTCTTGACACCGACGACAAGAAGGTTCGCGATGCAAGACTCCAGCCCATTTATCAGAAGGTCTACGAGGCTTTGGCTGAGGAATATCCCGAAGGCAAGCCCATGATCAACGAGTGTCTCTACAAGCTGCAGAAGAAGATCGTCCGCAACTGGCTGCTCACCGAGCAGAAGCGTGTTGACGGCAGACGTATGGATCAGATCCGTCCTCTGGATGCAGAGGTATCTCTCCTGCCCCGCGTACACGGCTCCGGTATGTTCACCCGCGGTCAGACCCAGGTTCTGACCACCTGTACTCTGGCTCCCATGAGCGAGGTTCAGCTGCTGGACGGTATCGATACCGAAGAGACCAAGCGTTATATGCACCACTACAATATGCCCGGTTACTCCGTAGGCGAGGCGAAGTCCTCTCGCGGTGCCGGCAGACGTGAGATCGGTCACGGCGCACTGGCTGAGCGTTCTCTGCTCCCCGTGCTTCCCTCCGTTGAGGAGTTCCCCTACGCCATCCGTACCGTTTCCGAGGTTATTTCCTCCAACGGCTCCACCTCCCAGGCTTCCGTTTGCGGTTCTACCCTGGCTCTGATGGATGCAGGCGTTCCGATCAAGGCTCCCGTTGCAGGTATCTCCTGCGGTCTTATCACAGAAGGCGACAGATGGATGACTATGATAGACATTCAGGGACTTGAGGACTTCTTCGGCGATATGGACTTCAAGGTTGCAGGTACACACAAGGGTATCACGTCCATTC
>JAFYNA010000151.1 GCA_017549925.1 Clostridia bacterium
ACCCTGCTGAGGCTGCTCATGCGGTTTTACGATGCCGATAAGGGGACAGTACGCATCGGCGGCAAGGACGTACGTTCTTACAGCAAGGAGGAGCTGACCGCCATGTTCGGCGTGGTGTTCCAGAACGACTTCCTATACGCAGACACCGTTGAGGAAAACATCCGCTTCGGCAGAGAGATCGAAAGTGAGGACATTGTCGCCGCGGCAAAGATCGCCCAGGCTCACGATTTCATCTCCTCCTTCCCCGAGGGGTATCGCCACGGCGTTTCCACGGGAGGCACCAACCTTTCCGGCGGACAGAGACAGCGGGTGCTGATCTCCCGCGCCATTGCGGGGCGGCCCGAGATCCTGATCTTGGACGACTCCTCCTCCGCCTTGGACTACAAAACCGACGCCAACCTGCGGCAGGCGCTTTCCGAGGCTCTGCCAGACGCCACCATCGTCACCGTGGCGCAACGAGTCAGCTCGGTGAAGAACTGCGACCTCATTTTGGTCATTGAGGACGGTGCCATCATCGGTTGCGGCAAGCACGAGGAGCTGATGGCAACCTGCTCGGAATACAAAGAGATCAGCGATTCCCAGATGGGAGGTGCTTTCCTTGACTGACAAGAACAAAAATCCAAAAAGCAGAAAAGGCATCTTCCTCCGCTTGAGCAAATACGTTTTACAGCAATGGCCGCTGTTCCTCATCGCGGTGTTGCTGACCTTGGGGGCAAACCAGCTTTCCCTGCTGGGTCCGCGGTACTCCGGCGCGGCCATCGATGCCATTGAGCTTGCCGAAGGGGTGGACTTCCCCACCGTTTGGCAGAACGTGGCCTATATGCTGGGCTGTTATCTGCTCTCGGCTCTGCTTTCCTACGCCCTTTCCGTGGTGATGATCCATTTGAGCCAGCGGATCATCAGCAAAATGCGCGGGCAGGTCTTTGAGAAGCTGACCACCCTCCCCGTAAGCTTTTTTGACACCCATGCAACGGGAGACATTATCAGCCACCTTTCCTACGATATCGACACCATCAACAGCACCCTCTCCCATGATCTGGTGCAGATCCTTACCAGTATCTACACCGTGGTGGGCTCCCTGGTATTCATGTGGCAGATCTCTAAGCCCATGATCCTGATCTTTGCCCTCACCGTGCCCGTCTCCCTGTTGTTCACCCGCTACCGCTCCAAAAAGGTGCGCCCCTTGTTCAGCAAGCGTGCAAAAAAATACGGTGAGCTGAACGGATTTGCCGAGGAGATGCTCACCGGCTCCCGCACCATCTCCGCCTACGGCAGGCAGGACGTGATCTCCGACCGCTTTAACAAGATCAACGACGAGACCATGGACGCCTACTACAAGGCGGAATACAACGGCGCGTTGCTCTTCCCCACCATCAACTTTATCAACAACATTTCTCTGACCTTGGTGGCCATCATGGGCGGTATTCTGTATATGTACTCCCAAAACGGCACAGTGCTGGCAGGCTCGCTGTTCTTCATCACCCTTGGCGGCGTGGGGCAGTTCGTGCAGTATTCCCGCAAGTTTGCAGGCCCCATCAACGAGTTCTCCAACATTCTCCACGAGATCCAATCCGCCTTTTCCGCGGCGGAGCGTGTGTTCGCCATTCTCGACGAGGAGCCGGAAAAGCCCGACGCCCTCGATGCCAAGGATCTGCCCGCAGTGCAGGGTGACGTTTCCCTGAAGGACGTGACCTTCGGCTACACGGCGGACAAAACCATTCTGAAAAACGTGACGGTTCACGCCAAGAAGGGGCAGACGGTTGCCATTGTAGGCCCCACCGGCGCAGGCAAAACCACCATCATCAACCTGCTCATGCGTTTTTACGACCACCAAAGCGGAGAGATCCGTATCGACGACATCCCCTCCTCGGAGATCAAGCGCAAGGATCTGCGGCTGGCCTTTAACATGGTGTTGCAGGACACCTGGCTGTTCTGCGGAACTATTTACGACAATATTATATATGGAAGAGAAGACGCCACTCCCGAGGAGGTCTACGCGGCGGCAAGCTCCGCGAAGATCGATTCCTACATCCGCAGCCTCCCCGATGGCTACCAAACGGTACTTTCCGACGACGGCGTAAACATCTCCAAAGGGCAGAAGCAGCTGATCACCATCGCCCGCGCCTTCCTTTCCCGCGCGCCCATCCTGATCTTGGACGAAGCCACCTCCAACGTGGACTCCCGCACGGAGATCCAGATCCAAACCGCCATGACGGCACTGATGGAGAACAAGACCTGCTTCATCATCGCCCACAGACTTTCCACCATCCAAAACGCCGACACCATTCTGGTGGTCAAGGACGGCACCATCATCGAGCAGGGCAACCACGAGGAGCTGATCCGCAAGGAGGGCTTCTACCACGGGCTGTACCATTCCCAGTTCCATTAAAGCCCCTCAAAACGCAGATTTTTGCAGCAGAAAGCAAACTGTTGGTTCCGCTCCCGTTCTTTTGGTTCGTTCTGTTTTGAGTCTTTTCTGTCTATAATAGTTGTATGGAAATAGAACTATTGGTACGGGAGGCAAAAATGGATAAACTGACTCTGGGCGACAGAATCAAAGAAACACGCAAAGCGCAAAGATTAACGCAAGATCAATTGGCGGAACGGTTGGACGTAAGCGTTGAATTCATCGGCCAAATAGAGCGGGGTCTGAAATTGCCCAGCATAAACGTGTTCATCAAGATCATTGAGGCGTTGAACGTATCCGCGGATTATCTTCTGCGGGACTCCGTCTCCACGGGACAGCTTTTTGGAGAGAACGCCATAGGCCGCAAGATCGAAAAGCTGACGCCCAAGCAGAGAATCGCGTTGGAAGCCCTTATAGACACGTATATTCAATATCTCAATTAAATTGCAAGAGCCTTAAAAAGGCTCTTCTTTTTTCATTCGACGGCGTGCTTCGAGTTGTTTCGACAAAGGACGCGCGATATAATGTACTCACAGTACGGATAGCAAACAAGAAAAAGAAGTGAGGACATATTTTGATGAAAAACAAGACTTGCAGACAAATCAACGAACGGGATCTGATTCTTTCGGATCCTATCATATGCGCGGTATTAGAGATCGAAGCCGAGAAAGCGGGAGTAACCTTGGAGGAATACGTAATCAAGTTTCTCGAAGTTTTCTATCAAGAGCCTCAAAGGTTTTATGACATATTGAGAAGCGGGAAATAAAAAAGATCCGCAGGACGTGCGTCACCCCCCACGTAAAAAGGCAGTTCATTACCGAACTGCCTTTTGATTTCATATTCAGTTCCCGGACATTGCCTCGGAGATGATGGCCAGCACCTTTTCGTAGCATCCGCCGCATCCGCTGGAGCACTTGGTGGTGTCCTTCACCTTCTCAAAGATGCCCAGAAGGTCGGAAGCGTTGCTCTGCTGGTGGATAGCGTCCAGAATATCGAAGTAGGTTACGTTGTTGCACTTGCACACCACGTAGTTCTCGGTAGCCTTGGTGTTTAAGGGAGTCAACTCACAAACCACGGGCTCCTCGATCTCAGCCATCCAAAGGCCGTGAAGGTTGCAGTAGGCGTAAACGGCAATGGGCTTCTCGTCGGCGAGAGCAAAAGTCACGGTAGGCGCCTTGCCCACCTCCAGGCACTTCCGCTGGCCGCCCTTATCGGTCTGGAGGTACACCCAAAGAATGCTGTGCTCCTCCACCATGGGATGCTGAACCTCGCCTACGGTAACGGTGACGGTGTTGCCGTCCAGGGCATATACAGGGATATGCTTTTCCGTGCTGGCTTCCACCACACCGGGCTCCAGCTTGGTCATCTTCTGCCCACAGCACATCATGGGAACCCCCGCGTCGTGGATCATCCCAATCAAATTGCCGCAATGCTCACAAATATAAAACTTAGACATATCATTCTTCCTCCTGCTTCAAAATAGGTCGCCTTTATTGTATCACAAGAAAGACGGAAGTGCAACGGTTTTTCAAAATTTTCACAGTTCTTCCAGCTTCCAGCCGTGATCTCCGTGGTAGATCATCTGCTTGGTCATGCCGCCATCGATGCAAATGTTTTCCCCGGTGATAAAGCCCGCCAGGGGAGAGCAAAGATACAGCACCATTCCCGCAATGTCCATGGGATTTCCCACCCGTCCCGCAGGCTGTTGGAGGGCATCCGCCCCATGATAAACCGTATACGCCGTGTCGATCCAGCCGGGAGAAACAGAATTCACCCGAACCTTGCCCCCAAAGCTGACCGCCAAGGCGTGGGTCAAGGCGGAGATACCGCCCTTTGCTGCGGTGTAGCTTTCCGTTTGGGGTTGGCTCATTCTGTCGCGGGAGGAGGAGATGTTCACAATGCTTGCTCCTTCGGCAAAATAGGGAGCAAACAGCTTTGACAGATAAAAGGGTGCTGTCACGCCCACTCGCAAAGCGTATTCAAAATCCTCGTAGCTCCCCGCTTCCACACCGCACATTTTGGGAGCGGCGTTATTGATCAGAAAATCCACCCGCCCGTAATCGGCGATTACCTTTTCCGCAAAAGCCTCCAACATCTCCTTTTGGGAAAGGTCTCCCGTAAAGTAGTCGTTCTCCAAAAGATCGATGATACAAACCGTCGCCCCCGCCTTGCGGAATTCCTCGCAGATGCATTTCCCGATGCCCTGCGCTCCGCCGGTGACCACGGCAACCTTGCCCGTAA
>JAFYNA010000152.1 GCA_017549925.1 Clostridia bacterium
AAGGTGGCGTAGTTGTAGCGGACGGAAAGCCCTGCCAAGTCGTAAAATCCGCTTTCCGAGGGGATACCGTAGAGAGCTTCCGAGGAATACAGCGGGGTAGAGCCCTTGGCGTAGAGGATGCCCACTCCGCAGTCGAAGGCGGGGTCATGCCCCGAGCGGAACAGAATGGCCCCTGCCCGTTCCCCCTTCCAGAGGTGCGGGTTGGGGATGACGCCGCTTCCCATGGTGGGCTTGACGGCGAGGATCAGCTCTCCCGGGCTTTCCCCCTTGGAAGAGAACATGACCCGCACCACCTTAAAGGGCTTTTCTCCACAGCAGAACACCACCACGGTGTAGGAGAGCCCGCCTGCAAGTCCCTCCCAAGTGGCCACGCCGCTGCCCCATCTTACCTTGCCTGCGCAGGCAAGCAGATCGTAAAGCACGCCTTCCCTGCGGAGGTAAAGCTTTTCCCCCGGAGAAAGACTGCCCGGATCTCCCGGTGCGGGGGTGAGGCGGTGCTGTTGGGCATTGCCCAAAAAGGTGTAGCCCAAAGAGGAGGCAGTGACGATGCTTCCCACGGTTCTCCCCGCCAGCACAAAGGCTCGCACCCCTTGGGGGAATGACCCCTTGTTGAGGGTGTAGCCGTGGTCATCCCCAAAGCCGTCTGCCGTAGGGAAGGCGTTTTCCGGCACGGGCACTTCCAGAGGAACGGGGCTATCCAACGCAGGGGAGAAACGGTGAATGCCGGGGGCGTGAAGCCTTTTTTCTATTTTTGCGGGGTGCTTCCACAGGGTGCAAAGGGCGGGCAGAACGGCAAGGAGAGTTTCCTCCGCCTGCTCGCTTCTGAGGAGAAAGATCCCGCCCCGCGCATTCAAAAATCCGCTGAGCTCCAGCTCCTCGATCATGGCGAGAAGCTTCTTTTCCCCGGGGCGGAAGTACTGCCCATCCCCCACGGGGAGGAAGATCAGCTCCGTGCGGATCCCCGCCTTGGTCAGCTCCAAAAATCCCTTTAACAGCTCCCGCGCTTCCTTGCCGTCGGATTCTCCCATTTCCATTCCCAGCAGGGGAAAGTCCCCGGAGATCCCGTGCTTCCACAGCATTTCTCTGCGGTAGGCTGGCAGTTCGCCCGGTGCGGGAGAACGGGGAAACAGCAGATGGGAAAGCAGGTCGCAGGCGGTATTGGATGCCGTGGCGGGGTAGCTTTCCTTTTCGTGCCGTGCGGTGAGGATGGCGTTTTGGGCTTCCGTCTTGGTGCTTCCCATGGCGATGAGAAGGGTGGCCTTCCCGTTGGGGGCGGGTGAGGTTCGCAATAGGCAAAAGGGGTCGACGCATACCCCGGTTTTTCCGTCGGGAGGCGCGGCAAGTGCATGGGGATGGTTCAAGGATTCCGCAGGGAAGCCGTCCTTGCAGGTGGTGAAGGAAAAGGGGAGATCCTCCTTCAACGCCACGGCGAGATACCGCACCGTTTTGCCGTTTTTTCGTCCTCTGCGGGAGAAGTAAAGGATCCTTTTATCCTCGTCAAACTCGCTTTCGATGAACAGCTTGGAGAAGGCAGGATGGGCATCGTACGCCCGAGCGTCCTCCAAAACGGGCTCGAAGGCGAATAGCACCTCGCGCGGCTTCCGATGCTCACAAACCGCCTCTGCGCGGAAGCAATCTCCCTTCTTGCAGAAGGAAAACTGCACCTTTCCGGAAAACTGCTTGGCGGAGGAGATCAGGCTGGCGGAGCTTCCGTCGATCTCAAAGGCGTATTCTCCCTCCCCGAAGAAGGGGGTACAGCCTCTGAGGACGCCTCCCTCCGGGAACGCCACCGTCAAGGTATGGGCGGCGGAGAACCGCTCTGTGCGGCACTCGTTGACCAAAATGCCGTTCTTCTGCAGGGAGACGTGTCCCAAGGAGGTGACAGCGGCGGAAAAACCGTTTTTGGAAAGCAACACCGCCTTGGGGGAGGCGAAGTCCGGGCGCACCGATTCCCCTGCGAACAAGGGCGTATCGGCGGGGAGCTTCTTTTGCGCGGGATACACCTTGCGGGAAAGGCGCACGGGGTGGGGCGGCAATTTTTCCTGCAACAGCCCGCTTGCGGCGTTCATCCGCGGGTCTGCCATAAAGCGGCGGACAAAGATCCCGTCGGAGAGGGCGTTTGCCACGGCGGTGATGCTCATCCCCACGTGGTGCGCCATATAGCTTTGCACTGCCACTCCGCCGTTGCTTCTGCCGGGGGTAAGATCCAAGGCCTCGTATAAGCCGTATTTACCGTACAGTCCCTGCTTCTCCAAGGCCTCCAGATTCTTTACCGCGGCGGCGGGGGAAACGGCCAGGGCCAAGTAGGAGGAATAGGGGGAGATCACCGTCTCCCCGCGGGCATCCCTGCGGAGTGCCAGCTTCCGTACCCCGTGGGCGTGGTAACGGTAGTGCAACCCGCCGTCAAAGGCGTAATAGCCGGATTCCGAAACACCCCACAGCTTTTTCACCGCCGCCTTCCGCTGGGCGCGCAGGGCGAACAGAAGTGTCTCCTCCCCGAAGGAATTGCGGTAGATGGGCAGGAACAGCTGGGGCATCAGATATTCAAACATGGTGCCGGACCAGCTTACCATTCCCACGTAGCCCTTGTCGGAGGCCACCGTCCGCCCCAAGGCGTACCAATGCTTTCCCGGTGCCGCGCCCCTTGCCACGGCGTAGTAGGAGGCAGTTCTTGCTTCACTCATCAAAAGGTCGTAGCATCCGCTTTCAAGGGCTTGCTTCTTTTCGCTCCACCCCAAGGAGAACAGATCCTTCTTGGAGTTATAGAAAAAGGAAAGATCCGTTTCCTCCGCCAGGCGGCGACATTCCGCTGACAGTGCGGGAAAACGCTCCTCAGCCTCTCCGAATTCCCCGAGCCCCTCTGCCACGGCCAAAAGGCAGACTGCAAGGTTGCCGCTGTCCACAAAGGAAACAAAGCCGTCGCCCAAAACCGACAGCGTTTTCAGGTCATACCAGTTATAGAGATTTCCCCGCACCTTGGGCAACCCTTCCACGGCGGAAAGGGTACGCTCCAAGCGGTCTGCGGTCTCCTTGCCGTCGATAAAGCCCAGATCGTAGGCGGCCAGCACCGAGGTGAGATACATCCCGATGTTGGTGGGGGAGGTGCGCAGGGCCAGATCCCGAAAGGGGGAAAGCTGAAGGTTGTCCGGGGGCAAAAAATGGGTATCTGCAGAGACCGTGTCCGCAAAGAAGCCAAAGGCGTCTCGGGCGTGGCGGCGCAGCAGCGCGGCCTCTTTTGGGGAAGGAGAGACCTTACGCACCGCTCCTCCGCGGGAGAGGGGGCGGGACAGCAGGGTGTCCAGCAGAGGGTTCAAGAAGAAAACCAGCCCCAAAAGGCGGTACACCGAGCTTCCCCCCAGCAAGAACAGCAAGCATCCCAACACCGCGCCGGGGAGTCCCTTTTGCAGGTAATAAAGCAGAGTGCTTTTTCCGCCCTCGGCGTCTGCGGCGGTGGTCCATTCCAACAGCCTTTTTTTGGAGATCAGCATTCGCCAAAGGGAACGGCAGACCCCGTCCAAAGCGAGAAAGGCCTGCTTTGCGGAGGAGGCTAAATCCAAGGCGAGGCGGAGCAGGGATTCCGCCACCGCAGAGATTCCCGCCGTAAGTGCGCGGCTGGGCAGAAAGGGACTGCCCCGCAGGAGATCCCGTAAGAGCCCTGCCAAAAAGGGCAACAGCAGATAGCTGTAAGCGGCGCAGGCAACCAACAAAGCGGAGACCTCTCCCCGCAGGAAGACGGCACCCAGCACCAAGGACACCAAAGCCAACACGGGGGTGAGGTGGCGGAACAAATTCCATAGGATCTGCCTGCGGGCTACGGAGGAGAGGGGATACTCGCGGGAGAACAAAAAATACAAATTCTGCACGTCCCCGCGGATCCAGCGGTGCGCCCGCTTGTCCCAAGCGGCGGGAGTTCCCGGCACGGAGTCGGAAAGTGCCAGATCGGAGACCAACAAGGTGCCCGCAATGCCGCCCTCGGGCAGATCGTGGCTGAGGATCTTCCCTTGGGGTAGCTCCATGGCGGGGCGGAACTTATCCAAGCGGATCAGCCCTTTCCCGCAGAAGATCCCCTCCCCGTAAAGGCTCATGTTGCGGTCAAAGCAGGCGCATTCATAAAAGGAGACCCCCGCGTAGCCGGAGACCAAGCGGGTGAAATAGGTGCGATAGGAGGAATACAGCTCGGTATGCACCGCAGGCTGGAAAACACCGTAGCCCTTGTTCACAGGGTGGAGTGCCACCCCCAAAAGATCCTTCAAGATCCCCGGGGAAAGCTCGGTATCTCCGTCTAAGGTCAGCAGATACTGCACCCTTTCGGGGCAGCTGCCGTAGAGGATCCCCGCCTCCACGCCGGAAAGGCGTCGGATCAGCATCCCCACCGCGCCCCGCTTCCGTTCCTTGCCGCCGTAGCTTCCGTCGTCCTGCTTGGTGCGGTCGCGGTACAGCAGGAAGAACCGTTCCCCGTGGCGCTTGTTCAGCAGATCGATGGCTTCCTTGGCGTGCCCGATCAGGGCGGCATCCTCGGGGGAGGTACGCTCCTTGCTCCCGGGGAGGTCGGCAAGGAGACAGAAATACAAATTTTCATCCCGATTGAGATAGTAAAACCGTTCCAAACGGCGGGCGTAGTCCTCTTTCTTCGAAAACAGCGTTGCCACCGCCACCACGGTGCGCCCTTTCTCCGGGATCTCCGTCAGCCGAAGCCGCAAGGGGGCGTGTCCCTTGCAGAGCATCGCCGTCAAGCGGTCGCAAAGGGGAGCGATCCCCGCGCCCAAGGGCAACAGCAAAAGGACGGTCAACCACCCGAACACAGGGAGACAAATCCATCCGCCCAAGGCCAGCAGGGTAAAAAAGAGGCAGTACCACACCCCTCGGGGGAGCAACGAGACACGGCGGGGGAACAACAGATCCCCCATGGCAACGCCTTGCGTTTTCGCTTCCTTGGCCACCCGCAAGGCCTCTTCCGTTTCTCCGCGGCGGCTCCCGCGGGCACGCTTTGCCAAGGCGGCGCGGTAGGCGGCCTTGGTTTCCTCCGAGAAGAGGGGATAGCTCTCCTCCTGCTCCTCCAGCACCGCCTCTGCCTGCCAGCCGCAGGCAAACAGCTCGTTCTTTTGTACCTCGGGAAGCTCCCGCAGCACACCGATGGCCTCGGGGAGCAGTGCGGCGTTCTTCGCCCCCTTGCAGATGTCTCCGATCCGCAGAATGGTACAGTAGACCAAGGCGGCGGGAATGGCGGAGATCACCCCGTGGGAGATGGACTTTTGCCGGCTTTGCTCTGCCAAATAACGGCAGAGGGTCTCTTCCTTGCAGATCCAGCTCTGCTCCGCCAAATAGGCCGCCATCAGCTCTGCCGCCTCGGGGTAGCGGAAGCACCCTCCTTTTTGGGGAAGCGCCTTGTAGCGAAGGATGAGATAATGGTTATCCGAAACCCATTCCGCTTCTCCCCGCTTTGCCGTCTCTTCAATCACGGCCAGGGAGTCCTTCAGCCTGGTTTTCATTGTGCTTTTCGTCACGTGGGTATACCCCTTTCGGTCTTTCGTTATAGGGTATTTTTGACCGAAAATCGGGTAAATATACCAAAACTGCCCATCAAGATTTGTGCAAAAAAATAATGACAGCGGCGGGGTTTTCGTGGTAAAATAAAAGAAAAAGGGTGATTTTTGTGACGAAACGCAGGATCGTTTGGACTTCGGTCATCACTGCCGTTCTTTTGGCGGTGATGCTGGCAGGCGCCGTTTGGCTCTGG
>JAFYNA010000018.1 GCA_017549925.1 Clostridia bacterium
GCTTCAAGGAAGAGACGGCGTTCCAATGAACCTCAGCGGAACAATCCGTTAACCAATCTTCACTCCATCCCGCGGGCTGAGAAGCGGCTTCGCAGTAAATGTCCGTCAACGACGTACACAACCCGAATACATTCCCTTGGATCTCTGCCACAGCGGCGGGGATCTTAACTGTTTTCAGATTCTCACACTCGGAAAAAGCGCCGTAGCCAATGGTTTTTAAGGTGCCGGGAAGAACCAACTCCTCCAAAGCGGCTCCGCTGAACGCCAGGTTGCCGATGGACGTCACGCCCTCGGGAATTTTTACCGAAACCAGGTTGTCGCAATGGGCAAAAGCAAGCTCTCCCATGTACTCCAGTACGGAAGAAAGCTCCACCTCACGCAAAGCCTCGCACATCGAGAATGCATCGCTTTCCACGGTCTTCACGCTGGCGGGAAGCTTTACCGACTCCAGATAACGGCAATTGCCGAAGGCCTCCCTGCCGATGGTCTGTAATCCCTCGGAGAGAACGATCTCCTTCAGATCGCACTGAGCGAACGCCGCTTCCCCGATCTCGGTAATGCAGGAGGGAACCGTAAAGGTTTCGAAAGAGAGGTTGCGGAATGCATGAGCACCGATGGCGGTCACGCTTCCGTCCTCGGGAATAACGCTGGCGTTACAGCCCATCACCAAGGTTTTGGTTCCGTCGATGACACAGTTATTCACGGAAGTGTACAACGGATGCCCTTTTGCAACGGTAAGCTCCTTCAGTTCGTTACACCCCACGAATGCCACCATGCCGATCTTCGTCAGAGATGCGGGAATTTGCAGGCTTTCCAGCTTGGACCAGCGGAACGCTCCCAGTCCTACGGAGGCAAGCCCTTCCGGCAGCTCCACCCGGGAAACGCCGCAGGATTCAAACGCTTGGTTTCCGATCTTGGTTACAGTAGAAGGGATATTCACCTCGGTGAGATTCTCGCAATTTGAGAACACGCCGTCGCCGATGATCTGCAACCCCTCGGGCAAGGTCACGCTTTCCAGCTTCTTGCGGTAGTTGCTTTTATCGAAAAGGTAGTTCCCCAATTCCACCACAGGCTTGCCGCCCAAGGTCTCGGGGATCACAACGTGGGGAGTTTCTGCAGTGGTAGCAACGATCTTCACGCCGCCTTCCACCTCTTCGTAGGTAAATGCGCCTTCTTGGGTCTTTGCCGCTGCGCCCCCTGCGGGGAAACAGCAAAAAACGGTTACTGCAGCGATCACCATAGCGAGCAATCTTTTGGTACGGAAGTTCTTCATAACTGTTTCTCCTTTTCATTGTTTTTTACTCTGTGTTCAGTATACCAGGGGAGGCTCCCCCTTGTCAACAGTTGTAACCTAAAATTTACAATTGCAGACGATCCCGGCCGCTCCCCCCGGCAGCCGCATCCTCCCCTATTGGGTTTATTTTAACACAAATGTTTACTAAAGTCAAGAGTAAAGATGTTTACTATGATAGAATTTCTCCAAGAATAGGTGATACACCGAAAGGAGAGTTTTTATGGCAATTACCTCATCCTACGTGAAGCGGATGCGGGATCTGCGGGAGGATCACGATCTGACCCAACAGCAGGTGGCGGATGTTCTGGGCACCTCCCAGACCATGTACGCCCGATACGAGCGGGGCGCCAACGAGCTTCCCATCCGCCATCTGGTGACGCTTTGCAGATTTTACGGCGTTTCGGCGGATTATTTCCTTGATTTACGGTAAAAAGTATGGTATAATGCACCCGAAAAGACATTTTACTTTCAAGGAGGCGTTCTCTATGACGATCAACCGCGATTGGTGGAAAAACCGCATTGCGTATCAAGTATACCCCCGTTCCTTCTGCGACGGAAACGGCGACGGCACCGGCGACCTGAAGGGCATCACCTCCAAGCTGGATTATCTGAAGGATCTGGGAGTGGGCGTGGTTTGGCTTTCTCCCGTTTACCGCTCCCCCATGGATGACGGCGGATACGATATTTCCGATTACTGCGACATCGATCCTCTGTTTGGCAACATGGCAGACATGGACGAGCTTTTGGCGGAAGCGAAGAAGAGAGACATCAAGATCCTGATGGACCTGGTGATCAACCATTGCTCCGACGAGCATCCCTGGTTCCAAAAGGCCCTGCGTGAGCCCGACAGCGAGGAAGCGGAATACTTCTGGTTCAGAGAATCCGCAGGCGGCCCTCCCAACAACTGGCGCTCCATGTTCGGCGGCTCTGCTTGGGAAAACGTAGGCGGCGACCGTTATTATATGCACTTGTTCTCCAAAAAGCAGCCGGATCTCAACTGGGAGAACCCCAAGCTCCGCGCCAAGCTGGTGGAGACCATCCGCTTCTGGCTGGATAAGGGCCTGGGCGGCTTCCGTATCGACGCCATCACCCACATCAAGAAGATGGAAGGCCTGCCCTCCGGCCCTGCGGACGGCCCCGACGGCATGGTGGGTTGCTTTGATTACACCCGCTGTATCGACGGCATCGGTGACTTCTTGACCGAGCTGAGAGAGGCTACCTTTGATTTGTATGAATGTATGACCGTTGCCGAGGCGGCGGGGGTTCCCAACCATCAGCTGGTGGATTACATCGGCCCCAAGGGCTACTTCTCCACCATGTTTGACTTCTCCTATTCCGAGCCGTACAGCTACGGACACGGCTGGCACACCTGCAAGAACCCCGGGGAATGGAATTTCCGCACCTGGAGAAACGCCTTGTACGCCTCCCAGCTCTTCACCCAGAAGATCGGCTACGGCGCCGTGTTCCTCGAGAACCACGATTACCCCCGCGCCTGCCAGAAGTTCGTGCCGGAGAAGGATCACTCCCCCGCCGTGCAGAAAATGTTAGGCAATCTATTCTTCTTCCTGCGAGGCATTCCCTTTATCTATCAAGGGCAGGAGCTGGGCATGACCAACCCCGGCTTTACCTCCATTGATCCCATCGACGATATCTCCACCAAGAATCACTACCGCGTGGCTTTGGCGGACGGTCTGACCCCCGAGGAAGCAATGCCCTTGGTGGCACGTTACTCCCGCGATAACGCCCGCATCCCCTTCCCTTGGGATGACAGCGAGAACGGCGGCTTCGCTCCCGCAGGGGTCAAGCCCTGGCTTCCCGTTCACCCCGACTACAAGACGGTGAACGCCAAGGCGGAGACGGCAAACCCCACGGGTGTTTACGCCTTCTACAAGGAGATGATCCGCCTGCGCACTCATTCGGAGTACGCTTCCACCATTCTGGAGGGCAAGTTTGCTCCCATCCTCAAGCAGTATGACAAGCTCATCGCTTATACCCGCGCAGGCGAGAAGAAGCTGGCCGTGATCTGCTCCTTGTCCGACAAGACCCGCAAGATCAAGCTACCCTTCGGCGTGAAGAATTTGGTGCTGTCCTCTTTGGACTCCTACAAGCTTGAAGGCAACACCCTCACCCTGAAGCCCTATCAGTCCGTGACCTTGGAGATGGAAGCATGAGCTACAAGATTGACAAAGAATATTTCAAAAGCGTTTTCTCCCACATCGTGAACATTCCCAGCCCCACGGGATATTACAGAAAGCTGAACCCCGCGTTGGAGCAGTACGCCGCAGAGCTGGGCTTGGAAATGACCTTCGACAACAAGTCCACCGCTTACATCACCATCCCCGGCGAGGACACCGGCAAAACCGTGCAGATCGCCGCTCACGCTGACACTATCGGCTTTATGGTGCGCTCCATTGACGGAGACGGCACCTTGCGGGTGCGGAACGTCGGCGGGGTGAACTACCAATCCACCGAGGGAGAATCTGCCATCGTCATCACCCGCGACGGCAGACAGTATACCGGACTGATCGCAATGCAATCCCATTCCGTCCACGTTTTTGACGACGCACGCTCCTCCCCCAGAGATGAGCATACCATGATCGTCCTGCTGGACGAGAAGGTTTCCTCCGCCAAGGAGGTGCGGGAGCTGGGCATCCGCCACGGCGACTACGTAGCGGTGCAACCTCGCTGTACCATCACGGAAAGCGGATTCATCAAATCCCGCTTCATCGATGACAAGGCGGCCGTTGCCATCTGCTTTAGCGCGCTAAAGTATCTGAAGGAGCAGGGACTTAAGCCCAAATACAACACCGTCTTTTCCTTCCCCTACGGGGAGGAGATCGGGCTGGGAGGCAACTACGTCCCCGCAGAGGTCTCGGAATTTGTAGCTCTGGACATCGGGCTCATCGGCCCGGGCTTGGAGGGCAACGAATACGCGGTGAGCATCTGCCCCAAGGACGCCTCCGTGGTATACGATTTCGACCTGACCTCCCACCTCATCGACCTTGCGGAAAAGCACGGCTGTAACTATGCGGTGGATCTGTTCAAGAACTACGGCTCCGACGCAGGGGTGGCGGTGAAATCCGGCAACAACCTCCGCGCCGCGGTGTTCGGCATGGCAGTGCATTGCAGTCACGGCATGGAGCGCACCCACATGGACGGCATCGAGAACACCGCAGGGCTCCTGCTGGCGTACCTGCTGGAAGGCTAAACCCCTCACAAACGCAAAAAACCGCCCGAAAAGGACAAGGAACGCGTCTTGTCCTTTTTGCGTTTCTGTTGTTTTTCAATTATTTCGTAAAACCACCTATCCAAATCCGTTTTCCCGCACTATAAGGGTGTAATCATGATTGCACCTCAAAAGGAAGGAGGAGAAAAGCTTGGACGAAAACAAAATCTTACCGTACGTCGAACCGATCTTTCGCTTTTGCTGTAAGCGGTTGTCCAATCGGTACGATGCCGAGGATCTTGCAAGTGAGATTATATGCCACGTACTCGACGGCATGAAAAAGTACCGCATCGAATCCCTTGACCATTGGGTTTGGCGGATCGCCCATAACCGATACGCTCGTTTTCTCGACGATCGGAACAAGCAGCAAGCCCTGTTGTCCTATGAGGACGAACTTTTTGAAATCGCCGATTACGCTTGGGGCGACGAGGACGACACCCGTGAGCAATACGAAACGGTCTTTCGGTATCTCCATACGTTATCTTCCGAGTACAGAAACCTCTTCGTGGACTACTATATAGACGATCTGTCTATCCGAGCACTTGCGAAGAAGTATTCCCTCCCCGAAACCACCGTCAAATGGCGTTTGAACGTAGGACGCCAAAAAATCAGAGATCGGATAGGAGAAAACAAAATGGACAAAGTTTACCGAAGAATCAACTGGAACACCATGACCAGCAACGGTCATGCAAACACGCATCAATATTTGTCCTCGCAAATTGCACGGGCTATCTGCCTTGCGGCTTATGAAAAGCCGGCGACCGTGGAGGAGATCAGCATCAGCACGGGGATTCCCGCCATGTATATCGAGGACGAGCTTCCCCATCTTGAATACGGAGACGCGGTTTACAAGGTGGGCAACAAATACGTCGCCAACTTTATCATTTTCCGCTTGAAAGACAGAAAGAAGACCGAGGAGGTCTCCTCCGCGGTAGTCGATCTGATCGCAGACAAGATGGAGGTTCTGTTAAAAGGCGCGGCAAAGGAAGTCGAACAGATGGATTTCTACGGTCATTCGTTCGGCATGGAACGGCTGGGGTATATCGCAGTTCCCTACCTGCTGAGGAAAACGCTCCGCAACGTAAAAAGCAACCGCTTAAAGCTTGAAAGCGGCCCGTATCCCCCGCGAAAGGATGGCGGCTACGGCTGGTTCATCGTGGAGGAAACCGCAGACGAAACGGAAACTGTCGCAGAGTACAATTGCGGGTGCAACGTGGCGGAGGAGAAGGACAGTGGCGAAGATCAACCTCCCTCCCGAATTTATTACTATTGGATCAGCAAGTATTTCGACAGCAACGTATATCATAACAAAGGAACCCGTTGGATGTGCGAAAGCGGAATTCTCCGCAATAGCAAAAGCGGGGAATTCTCCAAGGACGCCCTTTCCCGGGAGGATGCCGCTCATTTGATCGCTTCCAATCTACTGTCAAAGTCCGATAAAGGCTACGCTCTTGAGTTTCCGTGCTTCAAAGAAGAACAGTTTGCGGAATTCGCCTCCCTGTTCGACATGACCGACGAAGTAACCGAGGATCTGCTCACCGAATGGATCAAAAACGTACGCAAGAGCTTTGAGGAGTTTGTGCCTAAGCATCTGAACGACCAGATCAATCAGTGGGTAAGCTGTTATTTACAGCAAATCACCGGTTACGTCATCGACGAATTGATCCGCCGAGGTGTTTTGTGCAAGCCCAACCCCGAAAAGCCTTTGACAAGCGGCGTGTTCTGCGTCGAAGGAAAAGGGATAACCCCATAAGCATCCAAAAAACCGCCTGAAAAGGCGGTTTTTTCTATCGAAGGGATAAAGAACTTCATCCCAACATCCAACTCGACGTTGCAAAACTAAGCGTAGATCAAAAGCCGTCCGCCGACTTGGTCACCTCTGAGCAACCCAGCCCGTTGGGCTGGCTCGCGCGGAATCGAACTTCAGTGGCTCCAAACACGACTACATCTCCGCGCGCGTCGAAGTTTGGCGAGCAAGCCCACCTCTGTTGTCACCCTGAGCAAGCGCGGATTGTATCCCCTGTGGCTACGCATTACAGTCATCTCCGCGCGCGTCGAAGTTTTGCTTTTTGAAATTGCCCATTGTCTTTGGATACGTAGTTCCTTTTACAGCAATTTCGAAAAGCAAAACCGCAAGGGGTCTCCTCGAAGTCTGATCTACCCCTTGAAAGGTAAACTTACATCCTTTGTGACAAAACAGTTCTTTCCTTTCGAAAAAGGTACATCAGACTCTTATGAGATCCCGCCTACGGCGCTTTTTGCCGCTCGGTGCTACGCACCTGGACCGCAAAAAGTTCGACGCGCCGCATACGCGGCTTGCTCAGGATGACGAGTGGCCACAACGGTTCGATCTCGCGCTTGCCGACCCGCAGGGTTGGTATGCTCAAAGATGACCAAGTTGGGATGAGGCTCTCATTAACGCAAAAAACCGCCCGAAAGGCGGTTTTTTCTCTTGTTTTCTGCAATCATTATACCATGAAGCAAAAATGCTTGCTCGCAAGGGCATTTTTGCGAAGCCGTCAATGATGCAGCCGCACGAAGGGCGGTTGACCTCGTCTGCGAGGGCAAAAAAACACGGGTTTCCCCGTGTTTTCTGCAATCATTATACCACAAAACGGCAAAAAAATCAAGACTTGTATTTCGAAACTTTCCTGCTATAATGATTTTCAGACGATGCAAGAAAGGTTCTTCTATGTCAAACAAACTGCAAGCATTCCAAAAGAACGCCGCCGCACTGACACGGGCAAAGGAGGCGGAAAAACTACTTTTCTACAACGAAGAGTCCATCAAATATGGGCTGGTACTCACCAAGGAGCAAGCCGTCCGTCTGCTGGAGATCAAGGACGAGGAGCTGCGCTACCACGGCAGGCTGGAGTTCGGAAACAAGGTCATGGGCAAGCTGATTACAGCCTTCTGCGACTCCCCCTACATGAACAAGCAGAATTACAGCGAGACCCTGGAGAGGCTGTTGGAGATCTTCTACTACTACAAAAACGAAACCGACGAGCGTCTTTCCGACAACGAGCTGATCGACTACATGAAGACCTTTTTCAACGGCTCCTGCGAAGGCTCCACCGAGCTGTTGGAATCCCGGGAGATGGACAGCCTCGCCCGCGCCCTGCGGAGGAAATAATATGAACACACTACAAAAAAGAAGTCTGATTACCCCGGAGATGTTAGACGGCAAGGCCTATGTGGAAAGCCTGCTGGAGGCGGGGCTGGAAACGGGGTTGCTTCGTGACACGGAACACGCCCGCATTCAATACGATCTTTTGGAGCTGTTGGCGGTGCGGCTGGAAACGCTGTACGGCAAGCGCACCGATTCCGTCCCGGAGGAGATAGCGTCGGAGGTGTTTGAGTCCCTGCTATACACCATCGGGGTCTTTCTGAAATCCGCAGAAAGCGGAGACGCTGCCTTGAAGCTGTTGACCGACCTGCCCCCGGAATTCCTCTACCAAAAGGGGCTTCGGGTCATCCAAATTCTGGTGCGGGACGTGCGGGTGCTGGCAGGAGAGATCTTTGCCTCCCGCATCCCCTGCAAAAACGGGTTCTACCACACCGCCACCACCAAGGAGCTCTACGATTTTCTCCGCACCTACCGTCCCCGCTCCCACGCCCATGAATACGGAAAATTCATTTACTACGCCACCGCCCTGCCCTGCCGCGATCTGGCGGGGGTGGAATACATTCGCCGCTACGCCACTGCGTTGCTGTGGGAAAACCGCTTCTGCGCCCTCTTCCCCGCAGAAGAACGGGAGAAGGTGCTGAATACCCTCCCGGGCAGAACGGAAAACATCTTCCTGTTGCTGTTCAAGCAGGCCTGCGGGCGGGTTTTGGCGGGGAAGGATCTCTCTTCCCTATCCTTTACCGCCGAGGACGGAGAAACGGTCTGCCTGCTCCACGGAAGCAAGGGAGAGCAGGCGTTGACCGCAGACCTGGCGCAGGCGTTGCAGATCCCTGCGGGCAGTTACTTGGCAGAATGCCTCCCCGCCGTAGCGAAGGAGCTGACCGCCGCTATTAAGAGGGGTAGCTTCCAAAACGTATTAAAAGTGGAGTGAAGAAGGGCTTCGGAGCATCTATCCCCAACGAAAAAAGCTGAGCAGGCGATTCCTACTCAGCTTTTTTGATGCCTATTTTACTTTTTTCTCTTGATCACGATGAATACCACCGCGCCGATGATCACTACCGCAACCACCGCGATGATCACGATGAGCAGGGTGGAATCCCCCTCCTCGGCAGGCGAAACCGCAGAGGATTCTACGGGAGCAGATACGGCGGGAACGGAGGTCTCGACAGAAGTCTCTTCCTCGGATTCTTCTTCGGAAACTTCTTCCTCGGAGGATTCTGCGGGCCGGGAGGACTCCTCCTCGGAAACCTCGGGTGCCTTGGGCACGTATTCCTCCAAAAGGATGGCCTCGTTGCCGTCATCCAGCTCGATGGAGTCATCCGCAAAGGTAACATAGAACACAACGGTGGTACCGTCCATATCCACCACGATATACTCGGCTTCCGCTACGTAGGGGAACTCCACCGTCGCCTGAGCAACAGCATCCATGCCGTTTTCTGCGAAATCGGCTGCTTCATAGCCGATGGCCTTCATCACGCCGGGGGTGGTGAAATCAAACACGGTGGTGGTGTCGGTTTCTTCCATGTACCAAAGGCCCTCCAGCACCAGATCGGGAGCTTCCGCCTCCTCCTTGGTCATGGGAACAGGCTCCTCGCCGTCGGCATAGAGTGCCACGCCCAGCTCGGTATAGCCGCACCACTCGTATACGTTGGTATAGTAACCCCAATAATCGTCTGCGGCCTCAAGCTCCTTGAATTTGAAGGAAAGGCGAACGTACTGCGCCGTCACTTCCTCGCCCAAGGGAACCACGATCTCCTCGGAATAGGGATCCTTCACGTCGGAATAGAGGGGCTGGTTGTCGCGGAAATAGAAAGAGCCGTCCTCCCCCACGGGGATCCAAAGATTGCCGTCCTCGGAGGTCTCCACGATCACCTTATGCTCACCGGGAGCGCAAACACAGTCAAAGGCCATGTAGAACAGGGAGAGATACACCGCATCAAAGGTGACCTCGTCCTCGTAGGTCAAGGTGAAGGAGAAGGTGGGGATGGCGTCCAAGGGCTGGATCGCCTGGGACATATTCTCCTCGTAGCCGGGCTTTACGAAATCGTTCCGCACCAGCACAATGCCTTTATCGGAAAAATGGGTGGGGTTTGCCAGATGCTCCCCGTCGATCAAGCACGCCAAGGTGCCGCCGCTCTGGGGCATCGCGGTACAACCCGTCTCTCCCTCGAAGGAGAACCCGATCTCAGCGGGGGTCAGCACGTCGTATTCCGCAAAAAGGCCCTCGTAAACAAAATCCGCCGCCGCGGTAAGGGACAACGCCGCCAGCATACAAAC
>JAFYNA010000153.1 GCA_017549925.1 Clostridia bacterium
CATTTTGGATGAGGATATCTATATCTTGTGGAATGAATCCAAGGAGGTAGTTTCCCGCATCAAGGTGAGCATTGAACAGCCGTACCGGTATCAGCCCTGTGAGATCCGCTACACGACCAACGAGTACTATGGGAAATATGCAACGGTGAAATATTACAGACCCTTTACCATAAAGGTCAATGAGGTCACCTTCGAGAATGTGGTGGAGTATCAGATCTTCGACGGCAAGGATGACACTCTCTATATGGCGTTGTTCTTTGCCGATTATGGTGCAATCTACGCCGTCACAGGCGGTGTTACCCACGAGGAACTAACCCCTGCCACCGAGGGGGCCGATCGGGAAAACCGCCCCATTCTTTTCACAGCATACGAATTGAATCAGAACCAACTGAAAAATATGTTGGACGATCCTGCTGGATATTCCTTCTCCCGCGGAAAGGAAATTTGGATCGATGCTTCGCTTTTGTATTACTTGGATGAAGATCCCTTCCTGCTGTGGCCGGAATTGGTAGCGCTTGCAACCCAGCCTGCTGAAATGGAAACCTATTTGAAGGGGCAGGGTTTCTCCTGCAAGGTGACGAGCATCACGGCAATAGACTCCGAATTCGCACCCTTTACGTTGATGGCTGTCACAGAAACAGGGGACGCTTACTTCGTGACCGCAAAGATCGATTACCCAACCAAGGAACAGGTCTACGCGGCGTATACTCTGGAGGAGTACCGCAAAACCTTCTTGTCCAGAGAGGTGAAGGTGGTGGTAAACGGCACGGAGATGACTCCCAAGTACCCCGTTACCGCCTACGGCGAAAACACCATGCTTCCCATCGTCCAAGTCTTGCAGGCTTTGGGCGGAACCGTAGAGCAAGTGGATGGCGGTGTGTCCATCACTTTGGACGGAAAACAGTGCTTCGTGTACTTTGGAGATCGTTGCATTATGTACGGAGACGAGGAGTGGGCTTACGGCTGGGAGGTGGAGTACCATCGTGACGAGCTGTTGATCCCCAGAGGCGAGCTGCAATCCATCTTTGACGTATTCTGCCCCGGTGTGGAGATCCGTGTTGATATCGCAAATAATGCGGTGTATATAGAGCGGAAGGCACGTTCGGAAAAAGAGACGACCATGGAATTGGTGGACGAGATCCCGGTGAACGATCCCCGTTCTCCCATTTTCTTGCAATATAACATCGGGGAATCCTTTTACGGACAAATAATAACCCCCACGCGCTTCCTTGTGGATCTTAATGGGGACATTTACTGCGTAGTCGGTGTGGGACTCTTTCGCTTGCGGGATTCAGCGGGCTTCCGCTTGATTGATCCCAACGACACAGGGGATCGCAGTGTGAGCTCTGTGGCCGTTTACAACGGTACTATTTACGTCGCATACAAAAGCGCTTCCGGGCAAAAGGGCGAGCTTGTTGCCTATGATATTACCGGGAAAGTCCTTTCTTCTGCGGCGCTCCCTGCGGCAAAATACGGTGAATACTATTATCTGTTTATATCCGAGGACGGAAAGCCCAAGGTGATGTTCGGGAACGATATCTATTCCCACACCGGACAGAAGGTAGGCGTTCTGAATGCGGAGGCAGACGTGACGTATGGGGTGACCATAGGCGGCGTTACGCATTCAATGACGAACGAGCCATTGATTCTGAGCCGGTTGGGCGGTGTATCAACGATTCGCGAAATACAAGAGAAATGGTACGGAACCGATCCCGCGAAGCGACATCGCATCAGAGAAGAGATCTTCCACCAATACGACAAAGCGGGAAACCTTGTTTCTGAATTCAAGTTGACGGAGTTTTCTTGCGGCAAGGATATCCCCTGCCATGTGGCTATTGGTGAGGCGGTCTGCACCAGCGTCTCGCTGGAAACCGTTACGATCGGTGAAAACGTTTTCGAAGGAGTCTACAGCTGCAGAGTTGTTCCGGGAGCGGACGGCAAATTATACGCTATTCTGATCTACACCGACGGCACAAGAATCTACCGCATTGATCCGGGGTATTCCGATGTGGAATTCAGAGATCTGAATGCCATCGAGAATCCCAAAGCGGAGTGCTTGATCTGCAAGGCTCCTGCGCCCGCAGAGAAAGAGACGACGTTGGAAAAAGTCTTTACCTTTGACATCGGTCCCGACGGCGTTATGGAGTATAATTTCTTCTTCGAAGATGATCCTTCCAAAGGCGATATCGGGCTTCCCGGGGATTTCTTTGCCGATGGCGACGGCAACTATTATTTCGCGGAAAATGACAGGTTGATCCGTTTGAACGACGGAGCGGTTCTGCCGAAGCGGTGCATCAACTATGTCATTGACGTGGAAATATGCGGAAATACGCTGTATATGTTGGATAGCATAGGAACTGCTTATCAATTGGACATTTCCAATGGCTTTGCCTCTGCAACCTTGGAAGCGGAATATCCCGTGTTCAGATACGGTTATGACAGCTCCGGAAGCTTGATTCGGTACGGAGATACCGTCTTATACCAGTCTCGGGAAGGGCTCTTGTATACCTTGGACAAAACTCTGCTTACGGGAAATTCCGCACCGTATCAGTTCGTAACCGGCAACGAAGTCTTTGTTACATTGGACAGAGATACCGCTACGTTATTGATCAACAAAAACGCAAACGAGAATATTTCCGTGCGTGCAATCACCTCTGCGGGCATTTCTATTAGCGATTATACCGGTTATATGATGGATGTGGAAAATTTGAGTCAAGCAATTTTTTCCACCTATGATCTTTCCGGCAACGTAACCTCTCGCTTTATGATGACTACGGTGTATCAGAGCGAATCGGCGTGGGGCCGGGTGGAATTCCATTACGGAGACGGATTGAAAACCACGATCGTCTATAGAACCCAGGACATTATGGTCGGCAAAAAGATATTTGAAGACGTCTTAATGGGTAGAATGTATTGCGGCATGGATGGCAACTTCTATTTTGTTGCTTACCATGTAAATCGCGCAGACGTGTATCTGGTGAACGCCGGATAATCCGACTCGGAGCTTTTGAAATAACGCCATCAAACAGCAAAACAGCGGCACCGTTATGGTGCCGCTGTTCTTGTTCTTTTTACAGAACGCCAAGCAGATCCTGCAGGGCGTTCATTTTTTCTTTGGCGGGGGTCTCGTACTGTGCGAAGGGGAAGGGGATCCCCATGCTGTTGTACTTGCTCTCGCAGATCTTACGGAAGGGGAGAAGCTCTGTTTTCTCCACGCAGGAATGGGATTTCCCCATGGCCTTCAGCCGCAGGATATTCTCTTCCGTGTCGTTCAGCGTGGGAATGATCACCTGCCGTAGGGTGGTGGGAATGCCCCGCTTGTCCAGCTCCGCCAAGAAGCGCAACGGCTGCTCCATGGAACAACCCACGTATCGCCGATAGTCTTCCTCGTCGGTATATTTGATATCCAAAAGAACCAGATCCGTAACCTTAAGCAGGGAGGCAACCTCCTGGTTCCAAATACAGCCGGAGGTATCCAAGCAGGTGTGGATCCCCGCTTCCTTGCAAAGGGAGAACAGCTCTCTTGCAAAGGCCGCTTGGAGCAAGGGCTCGCCCCCGGAAAGGGTAACGCCCCCCTCCTTGCCGAAGTAGTCGCGGCAACGGAGGATCTTTTCGAGAACCTGCTCCGACGAGAAGACCTTGCCGGTCTGCAGCTCCCAAGTGTCGGGGTTGTGGCAGCATCCGCAACGCAAGGGACAGCCTTGCAGGAATACCACAAACCGCACGCCGGGGCCGTCTACCGTGCCCAAGCTTTGGAAGGAATGGATATGTCCCGTCATACGCTTTCGTGGAAGGTACGGCTGAGAACCTCTCTCTGCTGTTCTCTGGAAAGCTTATTGAAGTTCACCGCATAACCGGAAACGCGGATGGTCAGGTTGGGGTACGCTTCGGGATCCTCATAAGCCTTCAGCAGGGTCTCGCGGTTCAGCACGTTGACGTTGATATGGTGCGCCATCTTGCCGAAGTAGCCGTCCAGAATGGAGACCAGATTGCTTACGCGAGCCTCTTCGGTCTTGCCCAAGGCCTCGGGGGTGATGGAGAAGGTGTTGGAGATGCCGTCGCGGCAATCGTGGTAATCCAGCTTTGCCACGGAGTTCAGTGATGCCAACGCGCCGTTTTCCTCGCGGTTGTGCATGGGGTTTGCACCGGGGGCAAAGGGCTCACCCGCCTTTCGACCGTCGGGAGTTGCACCGGTGTGCTTGCCGTAGGCCACGTTGGAGGTGATGGTCAGCACGGAGAGGGTATGGATGGCACCACGGTAAGCGGGAGTCTTACGCAGCTCGGTGATCACACGCTTGGTGAGATCCTTGGCGATGAGATCCACACGGTCGTCGTCATTGCCGTACTTGGGGAACTCGCCCTCTACGCGGAAATCCACGATATAACCGTTTTCGTCCTTGATGGGGTACACCTTGGCGTGCTTCAGAGCACTGAGGGAGTCTGCCACTACGGAAAGGCCGGCGATGCCGAAGGCCATGAACCGTTCTACGTCGGTATCGTGGAGAGCCATCTGGATCTTCTCGTAGGCATATTTATCGTGCATATAGTGGATCACGTTCATGGTGTTCACGTACAGGTGAGACAGCCATTGGTTGTAGGTGTCAAAACGCTCCATGACTGTATCAAAGTCGAGGCATTCGCCCTCCATGACGGACATCTGGGGACCCAGATGGATGCCGCTGGTGGTGTCGTAACCGCCGTTGATGGCGAGAAGCAAAAGCTTTGCCAGGTTGCATCTTGCGCCGAAGAACTGCATCTGCTTGCCCACTCGCATAGCGGAAACACAGCAAGCAATGGCGTAATCGTCGCCGTAAAGGGGGCGCATCACGTCGTCGTTCTCATACTGGATGGAATCGGTGTCGCAGGAGACCTTGGTGCAGAAGCGCTTAAAGCTTTCCGGCAGGGAGGTGGACCACAAAACCGTCAAATTGGGCTCGGGTGCGGGGCCCAAGGTGTAAAGGGTGTTCAAAATACGGAAGCTGCTCTTGGTGACCAGGGTTCTGCCGTCCTCACCCATGCCGCCCACCGCCTCGGTGATCCACATGGGGTCGCCGCCGAAGAGCTCGTTGTACTCGGGGGTGCGGAGATGGCGCGCCATACGGAGCTTCATAACGAAATCGTCCACCAGCTCCTGCGCCTCCTCTTCCGTGAGGATGCCCTGAGCCATATCGCGGTTGATGTAAATGTCAAAGAAGGTGCTGACTCTGCCCAAGGACATGGCGGCGCCGTTCTGCTCCTTGATGGCTGCCAGATAAGCAAAATAGGTCCACTGGATGGCCTCTCTTGCGGTGCGCGCAGGCCGGCTGATATCGTAGCCGTAGGAGAGGGCCATTTCCTTTAAGAAGCCCAGGAAGGCGATCTGCTGGAACAGCTCCTCGGTGCGGCGGATCAACTCGGTATCCAGATTGCCGGAGGCCAGGTTGCGCTTGTCCTTCTGCTTCTCTTCGATCAAACGGTCAACGCCGTACAGCGCCACGCGGCGGTAGTCACCGATGATACGTCCTCTGCCGTAAGCATCGGGCAGGCCGGTGATAAGGTGGCTCTTGCGGGCTGCGCGCATTTCTGCGGTGTATGCGCGGTATACGCCCTCGTTGTGGGTGGTGCGGAAGCGGAATTCCTCCTCCACCTTATTGCTGAGCTTGTAGCCGTAGGCCTCGCAGGCCTGGCGAACCATACGGATGCCTCCGAAGGGGTTCACACCTCTCTTCAAGGGTCGGTTGGTCTGCAAGCCCACGATCAGCTCGTTGTCCTTGTCCAGATAGCCGGGAGCAAAGCCCGCTACGGTGCAAACGGTGGCGGTGTCGATATCCAGCACACCGTCAAACTGACGCTCCAGAGCAAAAAGTGCCTCCAACTTTTTCATCAACGCCTTGGTGCGGGGAGTGGCAGAGGCCAAAAAAGCCCCGTCTCCCTCGTAAGGCACGTAGTTCTTCTGTATAAAGTCTCGGACGTTGATCTCGTCCATCCATTGTCCTGCGGCAAAGCCGTTCCAATACGTCTGCTCCATAGTTGTATCCTCCTGAATAGAAAAAGGGCAACTCGGTGTTGTATAACCCGAATTGCCCAGACGGTCGGCATATTCCTTCACACTTCTCCGCGGTGCTCCGCGTTTGATCCGTCAGTCATGCAAAGGTTATGCTACATTATACTGTAACGAAAGCGTTTTGTCAATACCAAATATAGCATTTTTGAAATAATTTTCTACAACATCTTGTGTCAACCTCCGCTTTTGACCAGATCGGCAAAGGCGGCGGCAAAAAAGCTCCCTGCGGTGACGGCTTCCTCCACGGTGTTGCCGCAGGATCCAACCTCTACGATGAGGCTTCCCGTGGTGAACCATTGGTTAAAGCCATGCTCCCGCAAATTGACGGGTCTTGCCAAGGTGGGATACAGCAAATTCAGCCGTTCCTCCAAATGGGAGGCCACGGTGAAGTTTTTGCGCCAGCCGGGATGGGAGGATCCGCTTTCATCGGTACCCACCACCAGCATCACTTGGGCGGTGGGGGTATCCTCCACCACCGTCAGCGTTTTTTCGCAGACGTCCCCTTCTCCGAAAATAGAGTCTCGGTGTACGTCCAGCACGTACCGTATAGAGGGGTATTTCTCCAAATATTCCTTGATGGTGCGGGCGGAATTGGTGTAGGCGCGGTTGAAATCCTCTTTGTCGTGCATGGTGGTATCGTGGAGGGTGGGGATGCCCAGCTCTTCCAAGGCTTCGGCAATGGCGTTGCCTACCGCCACCACCGTCTGAGTGGGATCTTCCGAGCGGAAATCCTCGTCGGGCAGATAATAATCGGTGCCGCTTGGCAGATAGGCTTCCGTGCCGTGGGTATGTATGATCAGTACCAGCGGTTCTTGGGTTGAGGAGAGGGGTTCAATGGGGTACGCCTTTTGTGCGTAGGAGGGCACGTCCACCTGATAGGCGGTGTGATTGATCAAATTCAGCGTAGGCACGTCCCCCGGTTCGTACCAGCAAAAGCTGTCTGCCATCACCGTGATGGCATCCTCCGGCGGCGGGGGAGGGAGCTCTTCCTCGCTGCTTTCCTCTTCCTCCGGAGGGGCGGAGGGCTCGCTTTCTTCCCACAGAACGCTTTCGTGAGGCTTGGGCTCGGGGCGCAATGCCACCACGGGAGTGGCAGGGGAGGAGAGCATCAAAAGGCTGGTGAACGAGGCGGGAATTGCTCGCGCAATCTCGGGGATGGCAAAAAAGCTTCCCACGGTAACCAATGCCGCAATGGCCAGGGCGATGCACTTCAAGGCTTTGCGTTTGTTGTCCGGCGTCATTTTTTGAGGGTCCTTTCGTCTTCTCTTTCGCTACATTCTATGCGAGAAAACGGCTTTTTATACTTGCTTGTTTTACAAAACAAAATGACAAATCATGTGCATTTTCCACAAAAATAAAAAATATTTATATATCTACTTGACAAAAGGAACAAAGTGTGGTAGTATGAAGACACAGAAGAGAGAAGCAATTCTCTCATAGATAAGAACACGGAGGATAGACCAATGTACTAAGACCGCGCGGCCCCTGCTCGTTTTTGGAACTTCAACTTTTAATGGGTATAGTCCGATGAACAAGTAAGACCTTTCCGGCGGAAGAAGCCGTCGGGACAAAAGCACGATCAAAGTATTGCGATCTTTATGGTCGCAGCCCCTTCAACTTTTAGTGAGGACGGTCCAATGGCATATTGATAGAACGCGTTTTGCGTTGAATTCACCTAAGCGTAAGAGAAATACTCGAGTGTAACGATTCAGGAGGTTCTTGTATGAGACTGTTACGAATCAAAGAAACATCCGAGGATTCTCCGCCCAATGGTTGAAACCACCTTTTGGTGGAGAAGTAACGAGATAAAAAACGGAAAGAATCATATTTTTACCTAACAAGACGTTCCATGTTTTACCATTCGGAATGGAGGGATCACCTTATGATCAGAGTAAGAATTAAGGAATCTTCCGAGGGATGTCCACCTGAGACGATCCGCCCGTAGGGCAATAAGGCTTCTGCGGGATTCATAGAGCAAGTATTTTAAAAATTACATAAATAACGGACGCGGGGCTGAAGAAAGCCCCGCGCTTTTCGTTGGTCAATAAAAAA
>JAFYNA010000154.1 GCA_017549925.1 Clostridia bacterium
CGGTTACCGTCTGCGCCGTGAACACCCATAAGGCTTTCCGCATGGGTTCTGTGGGCAAGCCCCTGGAGGGCATAGAGATCACCGTCCGTGACGAAGCGCAGAACCTTCTGCCGGCAGGGCAGGTGGGAGAGGTCTACATCGCAGGGGACACCTTGATGAACGGCTATTACAAGGATCCCGCCGCCACGGGGGAGACCATTCTGAAAATCGACGGCAAGGATTGGGTGCGTTCCGGCGACCTGGGCTATCTGGACGAGGAGGGCTACCTCTTCCTGAAGGGCCGCATCAAGCGGGTGTATAAGATCGCGGGGATCAACGTGTATCCCGCCGAGGTGGAAAAGATCGCCACCGACCTCACCGAGGATATCTACGACGCCGCATTAGAGCTGTTTGACACCCCCAAGCCCCATTTGACGCTGTTCTTGATCCGTAATAAGAACTCCTTCCGTACCGAGGAGGAGCTGAAAGAGGAGATCCTCTCCCGCATCGGGGGACGGATGACCAAGTATTGTATGCCCGAGAAGGTGATCTTCCTGGATGCCTTCCCCAAAACCAAGGTGGGGAAGATCGACCACAAGGCAATGAAGGAATAAGTAAAACAAAAACGACCCCGAACAGGGTCGTTTTCTTTGTATACTGCGTTTTAAGCCGTTCTGCCGAAGCTATGCTTTTCGTACATACGCTCAAAGAAGGTCTCCAATTCATCGATGTATACGTAATACCACTCTGTTTGATTCCTCTCTGCATCGAAGCGGGAGACCTCGTAGGTGATTCCCCTGCCGTTGAAATCAGAAATCCGCATAAAGGAGCCGTCCTTGAAAAATACCTCCAGCGAGTATTCCGGGGTGCCGCCTTCTCCCGTGCCTTCTCCCTTGTACTCCGCTTTATTGAACCAGTAGATAAAGGTATTTAAGTCTTCCTCCGGCAGGAGGTGTCCGTTCAGCTCCGCTTTCTCTACTTTGCTTTCGGAGATGCGCTTGGCATCGCAGGATGCCAACGCAAAGCACAGCACCGCGGCGAGGATTGCAAGTAATACTCTTTTCATCTGTAAAATCCCCTTTTTGTTTTATTGTAGCATAACCAAAACGGGGAAGTCAAGGGCAGAGTCGTAATCTTCAGAAAATCGTAAAAATTGCACTCAATACGGAAATGCACACCAAGGCAATGGCAGAGCCGCCGAGAAGCTGTCCCTTGGTATGCTCCCCGGTGCAAACGCTGGAGGCGAACACCGCCAATGCCAAAACTCCACCGATGGCCGCAAAGAGATACAAGCGGAAATAGATCAGCAACGCGAACACGGGGCCCATAATGCCGCAGGCGTGTCCGCTGGCCTTCAGGCGGAAGAGCTTGTTGAAGATCAGCATGCCGATCCCGCAGGAAAGGTAACACAGATAGGTCATCAAAAGGGGCGCGGGAGCTTGGGTGCATACCGCCCATACCGTGCCCAGCAGGTAACCGCCGAAGCAGAACAGCATGGCAAGGCTTCTTTGCCCCTCCCTGCCTCTGTCCTTGAAGGGCGGGATGTACTTCTGCAAGGGGTACCCCAAAATGGGCAGAACTCCCAAGGCGAAGATGCCGAAGGCCAACTGCCACCATGCACCGAATATGGCGGGATCGGTGGCATAAAGCACCAGCAGGAACGCTGCGGCGAAGATGGGTGGGCGTGCGATCTTGCGGAAGATCACCGAGGCACGTTCTGTAAAGCGATAGATTTTGGAGAGCTTTTTCATGGTTTTTTCGTCCTTTCTGTGGGGGTGTGGCCTAAAAAAGGTGCAAGAAAAACACCGTGCGAAAAAGGGAGCTTCCTGCCCGATTTTCGTGGTGTGATTTCTTATTTGTTTGTGAAAGTGAAAATTATTCGGACTTGCCGCTTAAGCAAAGCCCTGCGATCAGTTGTGCCAGCCCCAAAAGGACTGCCCCTGCGATGCATAGCGCTCCTGTGGCGGTGTGACCTGCGTTGACTCGCTCTACGCCGAAGCCGAACAGGAACAGGACTCCAAAGAGAACCAAAGCAACCAAGCAAGCCGCAAGGATCTTCACCGTCTTGCTTTTGGTCTTTTCCGGCACTGCCAGCATGACCAGCTCCGCGTAGAGTTCAAAAAGGAATTCGAAAAAAATCTCCATGGGTTGCTCCTTTCATAACAGTTCTTGCGTTACAGAAGGGGTAGATCAGACTTGTCTTATACCCTCCCTCACCGCGAGGCGATTCGGGACTTCTGCTCGGACTTACGTCACTCACAGAAGTTCGACGTGCGCGGAGGTGCATTCTCGTATGTAGCCACGGCGGTTCGTTTCCGCGCGTGCTCAGGGTGACACGTTGGAGTGAGTTTGGTATGCGCCTTAGCAAAGGTCGGCATATCTCCGTGCTCAATCCGCCCATTTTAGTAGGGGCGATTCACGAATCGCCCGCTTGGTACGGGGTTCGCAAAAAAAGGCGTTCAATCTTTCTTTAAGCAGAACGCTACGATCACCTGCACCACAGCAATCAACGCGGCAATGCCGATGCACAGCGTTCCGCCGAATTCATTTCCCTTGGTCAGCAGGTGTTGCCCTAAAAAGCCGACGACAAAAATGACTGCGAGGATGACCAAAGCGATCCCCTCTGCCCAGCGGCGCGCGGCTTTGCTTCCTTTGCGGACGGAAAGGGTTTTTTCCACAAGCAAAAGATACATTTCCAAAAGAAAATCAATCATCGTTCTCTCGTCCTTTCTGCCCCTGCCGGTGGCATACAATCAAATCGCGTCGCTTGCCCGAATTCATTTCGGGCAAAAAGACACCTTGCCACCGAGGTACAATGAACCTAAGGCCGTAAAAATTCCTCTCGAAAACGACCTGCCTCGCAGGGCTTTTTCGAAGGGATTTTTGACGTGGCACCACCGAAACTGCATAGGAGCTCCTATGGTTTTGGTGCCACTTGAGAGGCTTTTAGCCTTTCTCGAACCCGATCATCAGCCCGCCTTTTTCGGCGTAGAAGCTGCAAAGGCCGCCGGTGGGGTAAATGGTGACCTCCACCTTGGGAAGCTCCTTGTTCAGCAGAGCCTTCAAGCCCAAGGCGGCGGTTTCGTTCATACAGTGAGCGATATAGACCTTGCCGTCCGTGAGTCCCAGCTCCTTCATGGATTCCACGGTGACCTCCAGAGCCTTCTTCTCGCCTCTGGCCTTGTGGAGCTGCTCCAGGTCGCCCTTGTCGCTTGCTCTGCCCACCACGCGGATGCCCAAAAGTCCTGCCATCTTTGCCACCAGGGGAGATACTCTGCCGTTGTTGGCAAGGTTCTTCATGGATTCCAGCACGAACAGAAGCCCGGTGCGGCTGTGATACGCCTCGATCTCCTTGCAGATCTCTTCAAAGGAAAGACCTGCCAGCACCAGCTCCTCCATCTTATGCAGGATAAGCCCTAATTCTGCCCCTGCAGAAAGGGAGTTCAGCACGTATACCTTTCTGTTGGGATACATCTCTTCGTAATGCGCCTTGGCCTGCATAGCGGCGTTGTAACTGCCCGAGAGGGTAGCGGTGATGGTCACGCACAAAACGTACTGCGCGTCTCCGAAGGCCGCCAGCCAATCCCCCACGTTGGGGCAGGAGGTGGAGGATCTGCCGTTGTAGGTCAGCAGGGTCGCTACCATGTCGGCAACGTCCAGCCTTTCGTCGTCCACGTATTCTTTATCGCCGGTAATGATCTTCAAGGGCGCCGCCTCAAAGGGCACGCGCTCTAAGGTCTTGAAGTCGCAAGAGGAATCGGCTACGATCTTAAATTGCATCATGTGTAAAGGATCCTTTGTGTGTAAATTTGCAGAGGCGGGAGCTCCGCCCCGGGGCACGTCTGCCCCTTTTCTGCGAGGATAGTATACACCCGCCGTCATGGAAAATGCAACCTACTGCTCCGTTTTGCGTCTCCACCCTCGGTTCTCACTCGGTAGAGCGCAAAAAAAGGACTCTACCGGCAGTAGAGTCCTGTGCAAAACGGCTCATTTTTGTATCTTATTCTTTACAATAGGCTTGATGCGAGACCAAAGAACGATCACCAGCTGTGCGGGGATGCCCAAGAGGTAGATCTTCCAAATATTGCGCTCAAAGAGCAAAAAGGAGATATGGAAAGCCCCCAGGGTGCTCCAAACCAACCCCGAGATGATGAGGAAATTGGTGCGGGGGTTGAACCAAACGGAGTTGAACACCAGCCACAAAAGCAACGTCACGGGCACGGCATATACAAAGGCCAGCCAATGGATCTCCACCTCAATGGGAAGCAGATCCAGCACCACGAAGGTGAGAAGAGCCACGAACCACACCAGCACGGCGGACATGGCGGTGACCAGGGAACGGTTCTGAAAACGGCGTTTTCTGTCCGGCGCGGACTCCCGCTTTTCCTCCGGGGAATGCTCGTTCACCAGATGATCCAGCGTCACGCCGAAGAGATCCGCAATGGCCTTCAGGGTGGCGATCTCCGGCACGGACTCCCCCCGCTCCCACTTGGAAACGGCCTTGTCGGAGTAGTGCAGCTGCTCCGCCAGCTCCAGCTGGGTGAGCCCTTTTGCCAGGCGCAGGTCGGTTATATTTTTTGCAATAACGGCTTTGATATCGTTCATAAGGACAACTCCTGTTCGTTGCCTCTATTATAC
>JAFYNA010000155.1 GCA_017549925.1 Clostridia bacterium
GGGAGTGCCATTTCCGTCTCGATCTTGTAGTCCTCCCGCAGGGCATCCGCCAGGGCTTTTCCCGAGAGATTCGTGCCCTCGGTGAGGATCACCAGCTTCCCCATGTCGTAGCGGGGGGAGTCCAACAGACGGAAGTGCTTCAGACCGTTTTTCAGCTTCTCCCGCACTGTTAAGAGGTTGCTTGCGTAGTCCTCCATGGCTTTTTTGCCTGCTTCGCTTGCCAAAAAGGCAAAGCATTCGTCGGCAGAGGCCATGAGAATATAGGAGGGGCTGGAGCTTTCAAACACTGCCAGCTCTCTTGCCATGGCAGGGGCGAAGGCTTCCTTGCAATGCACCAGTGCCGTTTGGGTCAGGGCGGGGAGGGTTTTGTGGAGACTTTGCACCACGATGTCCGCCCCCATTTTCACGGCGCTTTCCCCAAAGGAGAACCCCAAGTGCGCCCCGTGGGCTTCGTCCACGATGAAGGTGACACCGTGAGCGTGGCAAATGCGGGCAATTGCTTCGATATCGCTGATGACTCCCTCGTAGGTGGGAGAGGTGATCAGCAGGGTGGTGATGTTTTTATGCGCCGCAAGGGCTTCTTCCACCTCTGCGGGCAGGATCTCTCCCTCGTGAGGAAGGAGATAATGGGCCTTTCTGCGGCAGAGAGTCACGGCGTTGTAAACGGATTTATGGCAGTTTCTGCCCATTAAGATCTCGCCCTCTCCCGTGGCGCGGACGGCGGCAAGAAGCCCTCCCGTACTGCCGTTTACGGTGACGAAGGACTTTTCCGCCCCCCAAAGGGATGCGGCGCGGCTTTGCATTTCCAGCAGAATGCCCCGGGGGTCGTGGAGGTCGTCGGTGCCCTCCACCTCCGTGACGTCCCACTCGTAGGGAAGCTGGGAGGCAAAGCGACGCTTCCCCCCGGGCATATGCATGGGGAGAAGGGTGTTGGTATAGGCTTTCAAATGCTCCAAAAGCGTCATGTGGTTTCTCCAATCAGATAGGGCGTGTTTTTCACGTCGTCTTTTCCGCCGTAGAAGATCTGCAGAACGCCGTTGATCCTTGCGTTCAGCCTGCCTTCCTCGTAGTCCATTGCTTCCGCCGGGCGGGAAAGTACCGGCAGGGTGCGGGTCTTTGCGGTGGTGCGCAGGAAGGCTCTGCCTTTTTCGTTGGCGGCAAGCAGCAGGGTGTAGGGAGGTCTTTTGTCTCGCAGATCCTCCGGGAAGCCGAAGGCCAAGGCCCAAGCGGCGCGGCGCACCCTTGCGGCGGTGTACATTTTGTTGGTGCAAGCCTGCACGAAGGTGGGGAAGTCGGTGTGCTTCCAAGCCTGCTCCGTCATGCGGGCGTACAGCTCCTCCGTCACCCCGTAGGCGGCTTTTGGGGGATCGTTTCGCAGCAGGGCGAGGAGATATTTCCCCACCGCGGCGGTATTTCGCGGAAAGGTGGGGTCTTCCCCAAAGACCTCCCGAGAGGCGGGGGGCAATTTTTCCAGAGGGTTCTCGCTCCCTCGAATGGTAGTGGAGGAGAGGAAGGAGGATTCTCTTTTCAGGATATACGCGGGGAGATCCCCTGCATGGGACAGATATTCGATGCCCAGAATGTCGTTGGGCTTCCCGGCAAGGGTCTTGCCCAGCACCCGCTCTGCGGCGGCGGGGTAGGAGAGGTTCTTTTCTTCCTTCATCAAGGCGCGGATGGCGGCTTCTCCCTCTTTTCGCTCCCCTGCGGCGGCGTACAGCAGGGCGGGATCACTTTCCGCAGAGAAGGCAAGGCTGTCCACCCCCAAGGCCTGCGCCAAAAAGACACCTCCCGCGGCGAACTCTCCCGCGGAGGCACAGCACCAAGGGGCGGGAAGCTCCACCACTAAGTCCGCACCGTTTTCCAAAGCGGCGCGGGCGCGGAGATAACGGTCGGAAACCGCCGCCTCACCCCGCTGGGAAACGTTTCCCCCAAGGATGCAGACCACGGTGTCAAACCGTTCCTTCAGCTTTTCGATTTGGTATGCGTGCCCGAAATGGAAGGGGTTGTATTCGCAGATCAACCCGCAGGTTTGTTTTGTTGTCGCCATTTCCAAAAAACCTCTTGCATTTTTCTTACAGAAGTATTATAATGGGAATACTGAAAAAAGTCAAGGAGAGAAAAAATTATGTTCGTACTTGTAGTAAATGCGGGAAGCTCTTCCCTGAAGTATCAGCTTTTTGATATGGAAACCTCCGAAATGATCGCAAAAGGTCTTTGCGAGCGTATCGGTACCGACGGTCTGTATACCCACCAGGTTCCTTCCAAGAACGTTTCCATCAAGAAGATCGAGATTCCTATGCCCAACCACTCCGTAGCGGTTGGTACCGTTATCAAATATCTTACCGACGCCGAGACCGGATGCATCGCAGATATGTCCGAGATCTCTGCCGTTGGTCACCGTATCGTCCATGGCGGCCCCTGGCTCATTGACAGCTGTCTCATCGACGGCCCCGATGGCAAGGTGCTGACCGACCTGCGTAAGTGTATCGACCTTGCGCCCTTGCACACCAAGGCGCACCTTCAGGGTATCGAGGGATGCTTGGCGGTAATGCCCGAGGTTCCCCAGGTTCTGGTAATGGATACCTCCTTCCACCAGACCATGCCCCAAAAGGCATTTATGTACCCCATCCCCTACGAGCTGTATGAGAAGCACGCCGTTCGCCGTTACGGCTTCCACGGTACTTCTCACCGCTACGTTTCCGGCAAGGCGCTGGAGATGCTGGGCAACCCCGACGCAAAGATCGTTACCTGCCACTTGGGCAACGGCTCTTCCATTTCTGCGGTCAACGCAGGCAAGTGCGTGGATACCTCCATGGGCTTCACTCCTCTGGAGGGCGTGATCATGGGCTCCCGTTGCGGTGCCATTGACCCCGCTGTGGTTCCCTTCCTGATGGAGAAGGAGAACATTCCCGTGGAGAAGATGGGCGACTGGATGAACAAGCAGTGCGGCTTCCTGGGCGTTTCCGGCGTTTCCTCCGACCTGCGTGACGTAAGAAGCGCGGCAGAGAACGGCAACGAGAGAGCACAGCTGGCTTTGGACATTCTGGCTTACCAGATCAAGAAGTACGTAGGCGGTTACGCCGCAGCCATGAACGGTCTGGACTGCGTGGTATTCACCGCAGGCATCGGCGAGAACGATGCTACCATGCGTGCTCTTGCCATGAGAGATCTGGAGTTCTTGGGCATTAAGCTGGACGAGGAGAAGAACCTGTCCAAGGATCCCACCGTGATCAGTGCCGACGACAGCCGTGTTAAGGTTCTGGTCATCCCCACCAACGAGGAGCTGGTGATCGCTTCCGACACCTGGAACATCGTTAACAAATAAGCTTGAGAGGCCTTCCCGCATTTCAATCGAAAGGAACGACCCCCATGAAAAGATTTTTCGCACTGCTTTTGGCAGTTCTTACCCTTGCATCCCTTTGCCTGACGGCTTGTGAGGATGCCATCGAAGCAAGCTCCACCGCAGGGGAATCCTCCGCGGCGGACAGCTCTGCCGAGGAATCCTCCGACGCAAGCTCCGGCACGGAATCCTCCGAGCCCGAACCCATTACGCCTACCAACTGCACCGTTATCAGTACCGGTGCTCCCTACACC
>JAFYNA010000156.1 GCA_017549925.1 Clostridia bacterium
ATCGCACCCATGGCGTTGGACATAGCACCTACCGCGCCGCAGGAGAACATTACCAAAGGGTGCGCCCCCAAGCGATGAGCAATGGCTACGCCGATGGCGGCACCGGTAGCCCCTTTTGCAAAGGTGGCGATGGTGTTCATCAGCTCAAGATCCGTGTACTTGTAGATCGTACCGAAGATGGTGCCGATGAGCAGAGAGGCAAAAAGCCCCAAGGCCATGGAGCCCATGGCATCGATAAAATAACGGGAAAGCCGTTTCTTCAAAGCTTCCATATTTAACATCCTTTCGTGGGTCAGGGCTCGATGGACTCCTCCTCGGAGGAAGGTTCCTCGGGCCGATCGAAGGAGCGGATGATCTTCCGTCTCCTCATATTGAGAACGTAGTAAACGGGGAACAGTGCCAATCCGCCGAAGAGGATCACCACAGAGATGATACGGAAGGCGTTCTCCACAGGAGTAAGAGGCGTTTCTTCGGCGCTTGCTTCGCCGCTTTCCTCAACACTTTCCTCGGTGCTTACATCGCCGCTTTCCTCATCGGGAGCAGAGATGTCTCCCTCGGGATCCTCGGGAATGAGGGAATCCGGCAGGGGATGCTCTGTACGATAAGCCTCCTTGGCATCGTCCTTCTGGTTTTCCAGAATGCGGTACGCCATGCTGAGATCCTCGGCGTATGCCTCGGGGAACAGGCTGTCGGAGATCTTCTCCTTCACGGCGTCCAATGCTTCCTTCACCGTCTGCTTGCAGGAAGAGAGGGTGCCTGCCTCCAATGCCTCCACAGCACCCTGCACCTTTTCGGTAAGAGCTTGCCCGAGGGCGTTTTCGTAGTCTTCGGAGCGCTTCAGGATCTGCTTCAGCAATGCCAGCATAGCGGGCTTGCTGTTGTAGGTGGGGGAGAGGGCTTTCTCTGCAAACAGCCAATCGTCGATGGAGTCGTAACGATTGTCGTAGACGTTCCAGGAGAAGAAGGCAACGCCGTCCGCACCGCTGTGTCGGGTGGCAAGGATCTGATCCGCAAAAATCTCTGCGCCCTGATCGCTGACACCTGCGTAGATCAGCACGTCATCGCCTGCGGCGGCATCGGTTTCTTCGATGTAACGAAGCACCGCGTCGGTGGTGCCGTATGCCATGGGGAAGACGATGTCAAGCAGACCTTCCTTCAGCCAGGTAACGGAATCCTGGTTCATGTTCACCAAGGAGTTGGCGTATCCGGGAGCTACCGCAGCCCCCAAATATACGTCGGGACGGATCTCGTCGATCAGTTCTCTTACGCTTCTTACAAATTCCGTCACGAAATCTGCACGGAACTGCACCCACTGGGTATAGTCCGCACTGCCGCTTGTAAAGGTTTTGGGATCCTTTCCGTATTTGTCCTTATAAAGCTGCAGGGTATACTCGTCATAGCCGAATTCTTCACCGTCCGCCTTGTTGGGGTAACGGATATAGTCCAGCTGGAAGCCGTCCAGATCGTAGTTTTCCAAAATATAACGGTAGGTCTCCAACAAGAACTCCCGTACCTCGGGCAGAGCGGGGTTCAGGAAGAAGGCGTTGCCGTAAGCGTTGGCAACGTAATTTACTCCGTTTTTGGAGATGTTGCGCCACTCGGGCTTTACCATGCCCACGCTGAGCTTGGTGTTAGCAGTGCCCTCGTAGCCCACGCGGAATACGGAAAGCCATGCGTGGATCTCAATGCCGTAGGAGTGGCAGGCTTCAATGTAGGTTTTCAGAATGTCGCTGCCTGCCAGGGCGGGGTTCTGAGAATACAGATTGCCCTCGGGCAGGGGAATGATCATGGTGTTATCAAACTGGATTTCCAGGTATACCTGGTTAAAACCCGCCTCCCAAATGGATTTCACCGTATCGAAGATGGTGTTCCGATCGGAGGTCAGTGCAGGGCGGAGCCAAACGCCGCGACCCTCGGTAGCAATGTTTTCGTTGATGCTCTGCTTGGCCTTTACGCTGAGGGCTTCCATTTCGGCAACGCTTTTCAGATAGCCCACGTAATTGCCCGCATCCAGATATCCCTTCAGCGCGTTCAGCGTGGATTGCATCTCATTCAGAATCGCCTCGCTCTTCTCGCCGTCGATCAAACGGTTTTCCGAGAGGTTAGCGGACAGCTCCTTGGACAGAGCGTCCAGAGCCAGAACGTATTCCTTGTAGGCGGATTCCTTGTCAAAGGCAAAGGTAGCCGTTTTTCTGTTGGAAGAAACAGTGACCTTCATACCGCTTTTTGCGGCGGCCTCTAGGGCTGTCTTTCCCGCGCCGTGACCGGAAAGCACAAATCCTCCTGCGGGAATGGTGCTGTTGTTATCTCCCAAAGCGATCACGTAGCCGTCAGCATCCACCACTACCTCGTAGCCCCAAGCGTTGGTGCCGGTGGAGGTTTTGCCGTCTTTGCCGTCAAAAAGGATGATGGTATCCTGGGTACGGGTGGTGTTGATGCCGTTTACGGTTACAGAGGTCTCAAAGAAGGGGTTATAGTCTGCAGGCACCAGCGTGACCGTCATGCTGTTCTTATCAAAAAACAGACCGTCGCCTACCTGCAATGCGGCAACCGTTTTTCCTCTGTTGCCGTTGCCCGCAAGGATAAAGCCCCCCTCGGGCACGGTGTTGTTGTAGCCGCCCACGGAAAGGATCTTTCCGTCACTACCCACCAAGGCTTCGGTGCATTTTTCTCCCGTTCCCGTGGCAGAGCCGGCTTGGGTATACACCACCAGCTGACCCGTGCGGCAATCGGTATCCACGCCGGAAAGGTTGAACACGGTCAGCTCGCTTTCTTCCGCCGCAAAAGCCCCGTAAGGCAGGAGGGCAAGCAGAAGGCAGACCGTCAAGAATATGCTCAAACTGCGTCTCATAAGAACATCCTCACAATCGTTCTGTTATAGCAGTATGATTATACACTTTTTTTCGTCATCTGTCAATCGCTTCTTGACAAAATCGTAATCCCGTGTATAATGGAGAAATATCAAGCATAGGGGGATTTTTTATGGGCAAAACCGTTTATTCTTATATCATCGCCTTGGTGGATTACGCCGAGGAAAAGGGGCTTGCCGACAAGGCGGACCGTATGTATTACATCAACCGTCTGTTGGAGCTTTTACAGCTGGACGGCTTTGAGGAGACCTCGCCTGCCGAGAGGCTTTCTCTGCAGACCTTGCTGGACCGTCTTTGTGACTTTGCTGTGGAGCAGGGGATCATCGAGGACGGTATTACCGACAGAGATCTGCTGGATACTCGCATCATGGGTGTCTTCACCCCTCTGCCCTCTGCTGTGATCGGCACCTTTGAGACCCTTTACGCCTCCTCTCCCGAGACGGCAACGGAGTTTTTCTATACCCTTTCCATGGATACCAATTACATCCGCACCCAGCGGGTAGCCAAGGATCTCCGCTGGAAGTACCAAGGCAAGTACGGCGAGCTGGACGTGACGGTAAACCTTTCCAAACCCGAGAAGGATCCCAAGGCCATCGCTGCCGCAAAGAATGCGGGGCAGTCCTCTTATCCCAAATGCCAGCTTTGTCCCGAGAACGTAGGATATCACGGCAGAGCAGATCATCCCGCCCGCCAGAATTTGCGTACCATTCCCCTTACCGTGGCAGGGGAGGCGTGGCACCTGCAGTATTCTCCCTACGTGTATTATAACGAGCATTGCATTCTGTTGAAAGAGATCCATTCTCCCATGAGCATCACCCATCAGACCTTTGCCCGTCTTTTGGATTTCACAGAGCAGTTCCCCCATTATTTCATCGGCTCCAATGCCGACCTTCCCATCGTGGGCGGCTCCATCCTTACCCACGACCACTTCCAGGGGGGCAAGTATACCTTCGCCATGGAGAAGGCCTCTTGCCGCAAGACCTTTGTCTTGAAGGACTATCCCGACCTGCGCATCCAGTGGCTTCATTGGCCGCTTTCCGTGCTTCGCATCACCGGCGAAAAGGAGCGGGTGTATCAGCTGGCGTGCCTGATCCTGGACGCATGGCGCAGCTATTCCGATCCGGATGCCATGGTCATTGCCGCCGACGAAAACGGCAACCACAACACCATTACCCCCATTGCCCGCAGAGAAGGAGACGCCTTCCAGCTGGATCTAGTATTGCGTAACAACATCACCACTCCGGAGCATCCCATGGGATTGTATCATCCCCATGCAGAGAAGCATCATATCAAGAAAGAGAACATCGGTCTTATCGAGGTCATGGGGCTTGCCGTCCTTCCTTCCCGTCTGAAGGCGGAGCTGAAGGAGCTGGAGGAACGCCACCTTGCAGGTCTGCCCATGGATACCGAGGGCACCGCCAAGCACGCTTTGTGGTGGCAGGAGATCCTGACCCGCAGAGAGGTCACCGCCGAGAATATCTCTTCCGTGTTGGAGGAAGAGGTTGGCAGAGTCTTCGAGGCCGTTTTGGAGGATGCAGGGGTTTATTCTCCCGATGAAAGAGGCGAGGCAGGCATTTCCCGCTTCGTGGCCTCCTTGGAGCAGTAAGACCCGCATAACAAACGCCCGATTCCCAAAATGGGCGGCGTCAAGGCGAACCAGATCAGCGAGAAGGGCAGGCAGATCTGTCCCAAAAGATTCATGGGCATAGCGGAATAATCCCATACCTGCAACCGCATCCAAAGATTTACCGCCACCCCGGTCAAGAACTCCACCGCCGTGATGATCCCGCTTCCCAAGGCGCATTTCAACAGCAGACACTTGTTTTTCATCCTGCGGCAGTTACAGCAGAGAAAGATCCCCACCGCAGAGATCCCGCCTGCAAAAAACATGGAAATATGGGATCTTCCACGATAGATCAGCTCCAACAGTACGTAAACCGTCCCGCAGACCCCAAAAAGCAAAAGCAATCGCTTCAACAAAAAACCACCTCGCCGATAGTCTTTACCGGTGCAGGTGGTTTTATGCTTTGTTTGTGTCGATTTTTGCGGGGGGGATGTACAGCCGTACGGGTACTCCCCGTTCGTGGGCGTAATCAATGGTATAAGCCGTTCCTGTGGATTCTCCGTCCCAGATGGCGATCACCAGATCGGCGCATTCTACGATCTGCCTGTTTCGCAGAAGGGGCGCCTTCTTGCCAAAAAGATCGTAGCGGGGTCTGATGACTTGAATGGGGATCCGGTGCTCCGCGGCGTAAGCCTCCGCCAGCGTATCCACTCCCATGGCACCGCCGGAGATCAGCATAGTGGCCTCCTTGGGGATATAGCGGGAAAGATCTGCCCCGTCGATCCCGCGGGAGCCGATCACTGCAACCTTCAATTCCTCTTTGTTCACTTCTTGCCTCCCAAGACTCGCTTTCCCTTGCCCAAAAGCAACCGCCCCCAAAAGCGGCATACCGCGGTGCAAGCAAGAAGTCCTCCCACTATCCGCACGGAGGTGACCCCTTCCTTCAAAAGAGGGAGCATACTCACCCCGCGGATGTTGATCACCGCGCTTCCGCCGGAGGAAAGCTCCTCGCGAATCAAGCTCTCCAAGGCGGCAAGGGGAAGGGTTTCCTTCTCTGCCATGGAATCAAGCCTCCAAAATTCCCGCAGCGGACATTTTGGCAAGCAATGCCTCCAAATCTGCTTCCGCACGGGCTTTTTCCACGTCGTACTCTGCCAGAAGGGCCTCTACCAGCGCTTCCTTGGTGGTCTCTGTCTCCATCAGCCGCCACAAAAAAGCCCCCGTCTCGTTGAGGGTAATGAGACTGCCCAGATCAAGCTCCCCGCCCAAGGGAAGAACAATGAACTTTCCCGCCGTTTCCCGCAGGAGAAAACCGTCCTTGATGCGCATAGTTGTTTTATCCCTTTCTGTATGAATTGAATTTATGATACCACGGACTATATAATTTGTCAACAAAAAAAGAAGAAACGCCCCAAAAATGATGAAAAAAGGCGGTTGATTTTTTTGCGAGGGTTTGGTATACTTATTTATAATGCTGTAAGTATTTTTTGATTATCGAGAAAAGGAATGGCACAGGATATGAAGTATGTGATTCTCGTAGGCGACGGAATGGCAGACCTGCCCTTGGCGGAGCTGAACGGAAAGACTCCTCTTTCCGCTGCGGAAAAGCCCGGCATGGATTATATTGCATCCAAAGGCTTAAACGGCAGGGTGAACACCGTGCCGGAGGGTATGGTTCCGGAAAGCGATACCGCAAACCTTGCCATTATGGGCTACGATCCCCGTGTGTATTCCAAAGGCCGTTCTCCCCTTGAGGCGGCAAGCATCGGTATCTCCATGGCCGAGGACGAGACTGCGATCCGTGCCAACGTGGTATGCCTTTCCCAGGAAGAAGATGCTTACGAGGATAAGCATATGATCGACCACTCCGCAGGGGAGATCTCCACCGAGGAGGCGGATCTTTTGATCAAAGCGGTGCAGGAGACCTTCGGGAACGAGCTCCGCACCTTCTATACCGGCGTCAGCTATCGCCATTGTGTGATCTGGAAGGATTGTCCCGATTACAGCGACTTCGCCCGCCCCCACGATATCATCGGCAAGCGGATCGGGGATTACGCTCCCGTAAACCCTTCCTCTGCCCCTATGTGGGAGCTTCAAAAGGCTTCCTACGAGCTTTTGAACAACCATCCCGTAAACCTTGCCCGTGCCGCCGCAGGGAAGCGTAAGGCCAACTCCCTTTGGCTTTGGAGCCCCGGCAAAAAGCCCGCGCTTCCCTCCTTTGCGGAGAAGACGGGGCTTACCGCCTCCGTGGTCTGCGCCGTGGATCTTATTCGCGGTATCGGACTTTGCGCGGGAATGAACGCTCCCGCCGTGGAGGGTGCCACCGGCACGCTGGATACCAACTATGCAGGCAAATTGAATGCCGCCATCCGTGAGATGGAAAACGGCTCGGATTTCGTCTATATCCACGTGGAAGCACCCGACGAATGCGGCCATCAGGGTAGCTATACCGATAAGATGGAGGCCATCAGCCGTATCGACAAGGAGATTCTGATGCCTCTGCTGGCATATTTCAAGAAGACGGGGGAGCCCTTCCGCTTGTTGCTGACTCCCGACCATCCCACTCCCGTATATGCCCGCACCCATACCCGCGACGCCATCCCCTTCGTACTGTACGATTCCGAGAAGGAGCAGGACAGCGGTATTCGTTGCTACTGCGAGCAGAGCGGCTTTGACGGCGGCATCTTCTTGGAAAAAGGCGAGGATCTGCTACAGCTTCTTTTGCAAAATAACGCTTAACGAAAAGGAATTCTTATGAAAGACAGAAAGTATCTGATCTCCCGGGGCAAGATCGTCTTGTCCGATTACCGTGAGTTTTCCACCTTCAATCTTTGCAGAAATAAATTCTCTCGGGTGTTGCGTACCCTCTTCGTGTTTTGGGTGGTAGCCATCAGCGCCTATTTTGCCGTGGTGGGCTTCCTTTCCCAAAATTCCATGCTGATCCTGATCGGCGGTGTGCTTTTGCTCTGCTTGGGTAGCTTTTTCGCTCTGCTGCGCAAGCACGTCAAAACCGTCTGCGTCAAAAAGCAGCAGTATCTTTACGCCACCCACGAGGTGCAGTTCGGCAAGAACGGTATGATCTATTCCGTTTTGTTTGATCCTGCCCACAACTCCTATAAGCAGGAGGATACCCAGGACGATTTCTTCTATTCCGATTTCATGGCTGTTTATGAGACTCGCGGTTTCTTCTATTTCTACATAGACAAAAAATCCACGATCATCGTGCCCAAAAGAAACATGATGCCCGCGGATTCTATGGAGTTGAGTGCCCTTCTCGCCAAGACGGTGGAGAAGAAATTTATTCGCTGCATTTAAGGAGTGCATCCACCTCGGCGGTATCCAGCCCACAAGCCGTAAGACCGCTTTTGCGCTTGAATGCTTGGGAATGTACCTTTGCCTTGTAGGAGGCAAATTCCTTTGTGTCGGGGCGGAATTTCCCCAGGAACAGATCAGAGTATTCGTAAAGAGTGTTTTCTCCGGTATAAACGGCGCAAAGAACCCCGTAGGGCTTGCCCCGCTCGGTGGTGTAACGCTCCTCGGTGATCTCGTAGCCGTTTTCCCACAGGAATTTTCTCAGATCATCCTGGGCCGTCATGGGCTGCAGGAAGAAGCGGCATCCCGGGTGAGGGCCGTACCGACGGAGAATATCCGCGATCAGCTCGCCTCCCATGCCGCAGATGCAGGCACCGTCAAAGTCAAAGTCTCCCAGCTTGTCAAAGCCGTCTGAGAGCACGAAATGAGGGCGCACCCCGTATTTTTCCGCCGTGGCTTGTCCCCGTTCCAAGGGGCCTTCGTTGATGTCCGAGGATACAGAGAGGGAAGCGATCCCCTCCTTCATCACGTAGACCGCAAGATAAGCGTGGTCGGAGCCGATGTCCGCCACACAGCGAAAGGGCGTATATGTACGGAGCATTTCCGCTACCGTTTGCAATCGATTTCCCAAAGCTCTCATTGTTCCAAAAGCTCCTTTTTTTACTAAGTAAAGGGCGTTTCCCGCCCTCTCGGTACCCGATCTTCAGCAGCAAAGCTTGTTTTCCAGGTACTTGATCGCCTTTTTGGCCTTCTTTTTCATTTTTCTGCCGGGCTGACAGCTGTTTACCAGCGCGTTGGCCGCCAGATAGCCCAGGGCGATGCCCATGGCAATGCCGATCATGTCGCAAGCGGCACGGTGTCCGGCCACCATTTTTTTCATACACATCATGCTTTTCATCCTCCCGATGCTATTGTTTGCAGGGGAGAACGAAACTATACTACCACATTTCTCCTCTCCTTGCAACCGTTTTTGCAAAAAAAGCGTTTTTTTCTCGGAGAAAAAGTAAAAAAACCATTGACAAATCGAATGCAAAGAGATATAATGGAATGAACTGTGTAACCGAGTCGGTATTTGCAAAGTGAGGTGTTTTCCCATGATTCTTGATCTTCGTGAGCTGGTTGTCGGGGTTGTAAACACCATACCCTTTGCCTTTGAAGATTCCGGTGCAGAGCTTTCCGATGATTTGACCTCCGCAGAGGTTTACGTAGAGGGCGCGGCAGAAAACCACGCAGGCTACCTGACCTTGAGCGGCAAGGCATCCTTGCAGGGCGTTGCCCGTTGCGGAAGATGCTGTAAGGAGTTTCCCGTCCGTTTGGAGTTTCTTCTGTCCTACAAGATGGCAGAGGGTCTTGCCAACGAGGATGAGGAGGAGTTCCTTTTGCTGGAGGACGGCCGGTTGAATCTTTCGGAGGTGGTCCGCGATCAGATCCTCACAGAGATGCCTTTCCGTTTTCTCTGTAAGGAGGATTGCAAAGGCCTTTGTCCCGTGTGCGGATGTGATCTGAACGTAGAGCGATGCTCCTGCGATACGCGTGAGATCGATCCCCGCTGGGCGGCTTTGAGCAGTTATTTTGAAGAAGATAATGAAAATGATCATACGTAAGGAGGTTCATTAGAGATGGCAGTTCCCAAGAGAAAAGTCTCCAAAGCAAGACGTGATAAGCGTCGTTCCAACGTTTGGAAGCTCGAGCTTCCCGGAATGTCCAAGTGTCCTAAGTGCGGTGCGTTCAACCTTTCCCACCGTGTCTGCAAGACCTGCGGTTATTACGGTGGCAAGGCAGTCTTGACGGTCGGAGAAGAAAAGGCGTAAAGAAAAGCGTGTTGCTCACTGCATTGAGTAACACGCCTTTTTCATAGTAATAGAACCTACGAAAGGAGGCTCATCATGGTTAAGATCCAATCGGTCACCCCCGGCAGTCCCGCGGATAAGGCAGGCATCAAGGCGGGGGACGTGTTACTGTCTGTGGGCGGCGAGAAGGTTTGCGACGTGCTGGATTACCGTTTCTACGGAACGGATGCCAACGCGGAGGTCACTCTGTCCCGGGATGGGGAAGAGATGACGTTCAAACTTCGCAACAGAGAATACGCCGATCTGGGGATGGAGTTTTCCACCTACCTCATGGACGAAAAGAAGCGTTGCACCAACAACTGCATCTTCTGCTTCATCGATCAAAACCCAAAAGGGATGCGAGAGACCGTATATTTCAAGGATGACGATGAGCGCCTCTCCTTTTTGCAAGGGAATTATGTAACCCTCACCAATATGCGGGAGTCGGATGTGGAGCGCATCATCCGTATGCATATTTCCCCGATAAACGTTTCCGTCCATACCATGAATCCCGACCTTCGGGTAAAAATGATGGGAAACCGCTTTGCAGGTGAAAAACTTCGGTTCTTGAAAATGCTGGACGAGGGCGGTATCCGCATCAATGCTCAGCTGGTTCTTTGCCGCGATATCAATGACGGCGAGGAGCTGACCTATTCGCTTGGCGAATTATGTAAACTCGAAAACTTGGAGAGCCTTGCTGTGGTTCCCTGCGGTATGACCGCTCACAGAGAAGGACTCCCCGAGATTTTGCCCTACCACAAGGAGAGTGCCGCTGACGTGATCTGCCGTATCGAGAAGAAGGCGGCGGAATGTCTGGAGGCCTTTGATTGCCGCAAGGTGTTCGCTTCCGATGAGTTTTACCTCACTGCGGAACGAGAGCTTCCTCCCGACGAGGCCTATGAGGGGTATCCTCAGCTGGAGAACGGGGTGGGAATGTTACGCCTTCACACCGTGGAGTTTGAGGACGCTTTGACAGATTGCGAGACGGTGGACGTCTCCCGTCACCTCTCCATCGCTACGGGTATGCTGGCCAAATCTCACATGGAGCATCTTGCCTCCCTTGCCATGGCGCGGTTCCCCTCCCTGCGGGTGGACGTACACGCCATCGTGAACCACTTCTTCGGTGAGACCATTACCGTCAGCGGTCTGGTCACCGGGGGAGATCTGATTGCCCAGCTGAAGGGCAAGGAGCTGGGAGACACCCTTCTCATTCCCGAGAATATGCTCCGCCACGAGGGCGATCTGTTCTTGGATAACGTCAGCGTTGCAGACGTAGAGAACGCCCTGCACGTCACTGTGGGAGTGACCTCCCGTGACGGCGAAGACCTTTTACATCACTTTTTAGACAACTAAAGTCCCCCAAAGAATCCTGCCCGCCGCTTTTTGCGGGCAACGAAAGGAATGATCAACATGGCACAACGAGTAGTCGCGGTGGTTGGCCGCCCCAACGTGGGCAAAAGCACTCTGTTCAACCGCCTCACCGGTTCCCGTATCTCCATCGTGGAGGACACCCCCGGCGTTACCCGTGACCGTATCTACCACGAGGTGGAATGGAACGGCGAGACCTTTATGCTCATCGACACAGGCGGTATTGAGCCCGTTACCGACAGCACCCTGCTGGTGCAGATGCGTGACCAAGCCCAGGTGGCCATCGAGCACGCCGACGTAATTTTGTTCATGTGCGACCTGCAGAGCGGCATGACCGACTCCGATAATGACATCGCCACCATGCTGCGCAAGGCGCGTAAGCCCGTCATCGTTATCGTCAATAAGGTGGATTCCATCGGCGCCACCCCCGCAGAATTCTACGAGTTCTACGGCTTGGGCTTCGAGGACGTGTTCCCCTTGTCCTCTCTCAGCGGCACGGGCACCGGCGATATTCTGGACCGCGTGCTGGAGCTGCTTCCCAAGGCTGAAGAAGCGGATAACGAGGACGACCGTATCCGTATCGCCGTCATCGGCAAGCCCAACGCGGGCAAAAGCTCTATCATCAACAAGATCTGCGGCGAGGACCGTGTCATCGTCTCCGACATGGCAGGCACCACCCGTGATGCGGTAGATACTTACGTGGAGAACAAATACGGCAAATACGTTTTGGTAGACACCGCAGGTATCCGCCGTAACGCAAAGATCGAGGATAAGATCGAGAAGTACAGCGTCCTCCGTGCCAACATGGCAGTGGAAAACAGCGACGTATGCCTCGTGATGATCGATGCCAACCAAGGCGTCACCGCCCAGGATGAGCATATCGCAGGCATCGCCCACAACGCGGGCAAGGCCAGCGTTATTGTGGTCAACAAGTGGGATCTCTTGGATAAGGACAATTCCACCTTCGACAATTATCGCAAGGATGTGTACAACGCCCTTTCCTACATGACCTACGCCCCCGTAGTGTTCGTCTCCGCAAAAACCGGCCAGCGTGTGGATAAGATCTTCACCTTGGTAAACGACGCATACAAGGAATCCTGCAAGCGTATCACCACCGGTGTCCTCAATGACTTCCTGTCGGATATCACCGACCGCGTCCAGCCCCCCACGGATAAGGGCAGACGTTTGAAGATCTATTACATGACTCAGACCACCACCAACCCTCCCACCTTCGCATTGTTCTGCAACAGTGCAGAGCTGTTCCACTATTCCTACCAGCGGTATATCGAAAATTGTCTGCGCAAGACCTTCGGCTTTGAGGGAACTCCCATCCGATTGGTCATTAAGCAGAAAGGAGAATAACCACTATGCTTCAATTCTTTGAATGGTTCTGGAACGCAATCGGCTTGTATGAAAAGCTGGGAATTGCCAAAGAGATCGTGGTGGACGGCACCACCCTTCAGGTCTCCTTCCAAGGCTTTATGAACTGGCTCCACGGAGATCTGCTGGAGAAGGGCGAAAGCCTTTCCGCCGCCTTGATCTTCTGTGCGGGTATTCTGATCTGCACCATCATTCCCTATCTATTGGGAAGCTTAAACGCCGCCATCATCGTTTCCAAGTATAAGTATCACGACGATATCCGTAAGTACGGCTCCGGCAATGCAGGTATGACCAACATGGGCAGAGTCTTTGGCAAGCAGGGAGCTTTGCTGACTCTGGTGGGAGATATGCTCAAGCAGTTTGTTGCCGTGATCATCGGCATTATCGCTTGCGGAGAGCTGGGTGCTTATTTCGCAGGCGTGTTCTGTATGCTGGGTCACATCGCCCCCGTGTTCTACCACTTCCGTGGCGGTAAGGGCGTGCTCACCGCCGCTACCATGATCCTGATGATCGATTGGCAGGTGTTCCTTGTGGCAGGCTCCATCTTCGCCCTCACCGTGCTGATCACCCGTTACGTATCCCTTGGCTCCATTCTCGCAGGCTTCTCCCTGCCCGCCATCGTTTACGTCAGTGCCACCATGCGCGGAACCTATCCCTCTCTGCCCGCCCTTTGTTTCTCTCTGTTTATTGGTATGCTGTTGATCTTCATGCACCGATCCAACATCCGCCGTCTCTTCAACGGCAACGAGAATAAGCTGACCTTCAAGAAAAAGCAAAAATAAAGGATTAGGAGATTTTGCGTCATGCCGCTTGCCGACCGTGTCAGACCCAATACCTTTGACGAGATCTGCGGACAGACGCACCTCCTCGCCAAGAATGCTCCTCTTCGCCGCATTTTGGATAGCGGCCACCTGCCGTCCTTGATCTTCTACGGCCCCCCCGGCACAGGGAAGACTACCACGGCAGACCTGATCGCCAAGCATTTCCGCAGAGAGTTCTATAAGCTCAACGCCACCTCCGCAGGAACTGCCGAGGTCAAGGAGATCCTAAACCTTTCCGGCGGTATGATGAGCGGTGCGGAGGGCATCCTGCTGTATATTGACGAGATCCAGTATTTCAACAAAAAACAGCAGCAATCCCTTTTGGAGTACGTGGAGGACGGACGAGTGACCCTCATCTGCTCCACCACCGAGAACCCTTATTTCGCCATCTATCCCGCTTTGCTTTCCCGCTCCAGCGTGTTTGAGTTCAAGCCCGTGGAGCCTATGGATCTTGTACCGGGTCTCCGCCGTGCCTTTGATATCCTAAACGGAGATTTCGGGAACGCCAAGACCTGTTCCGACGCCGCCTTGGAGGTGCTTGCCTTCGGTTGCGGCGGGGACGTGCGGAAGGCCATCGGTTCTCTGGAAAACTGCTACTACGCCTCCGAGACCGCCATCGACGAAGACCTTGCCCGTCAGCTTGTGCAACGCTCGGGGCTGCGGTATGACCGTGACGGTCAATCCCACTACGATCTTCTTTCCGCCCTGCAGAAGTCCATCCGCGGCTCCGATCCCGATGCCGCCGTGTTCTACTTAGCGCGGATCCTTGCGGGAGGGGACTTGGTCTCCGCCTGCCGCCGCATCTCCGTGTG